>CAZAQS010000042.1:0-14997 GCA_964486825.1 uncultured Anaerolineaceae bacterium
CCGGATTGTGGTACTGGTTGGCCAGGAAGCTGTTGGGAGTCTCCTTCACAATGCGTTTAGCGACGTTATAGTAGCTACGCGGGTCTTCTGGAGCGACCGAAGTAGGTGTAATCACCACCCGGGCGCCGAAAGCACGCAGGAAGCGGATCTTTTCATCGCTCATTTTATCGGGCATGACGAAGACGCATTTATAGCCCTTCACAGCCGCCGCCATCGCCAGCCCGGCCCCGGTATTCCCGGAGGTGGCTTCGACAATCGTCCCGCCTGGCTCGATCAAACCGCTTTGCTCGGCGTCTTCGATAATGGACATGCCAATGCGGTCTTTGACTGAACCGCCTGGGTTGAAGAACTCTACCTTTGCAAGCACCGTACACATGCAAGCCTTCGTGGTGACCTTGTTCAGCCGGACCAAGGGGGTCTGGCCGGTGGTCTGCAAGATATTTTCATAAACCTGTGGTCTATGCTCTTGCACACGAGCGCTTGTCTGGAAAATCTGCACGGTGTTCATTTCGTTCCCTTTCTTACAATAGAAGATAAGCCCCGCCAGGCAGGGCTTTTTAAGCCTTGGCTTGAGCTGAGAAGCTCTTACGCAGTGCCTTCGAATAAATCAAGGGAAGGGTAAGCGCCAAGCCTGCCAAGGCAACAAGCTGAGATTGTGTCAATCCAAACGCCAGAATCTGGTAAGAGCTGGTAAAGCCAAGCAGCAGCCTTTCCAGGCTGTACAGGGTCAGGTAAACCAGGAAAAGCATCCCGGCTGGCCATCCTCGTTTGCGCAACCTCCAAAGCAGTGCGAAGATTGCCAGATTAGCAATAATTTCATAGAGTGGCATGGGAGTGTAATAAACGCCAAGCTCTGGCACGAGCGCGCTGGGGTGCGTGTAGGCAAAGCCAAGTGGGCCAGAAGTTGCTTTGCCCATCGCGTCTCCGGTGATGATACAGGCGATCCGGCCGACAGCCTGGGCCAGCACCAATCCAGGCGCTGCGGCATCGAGCAGCACGGACAGCTTCCAGCCGCGCATGCGAGCTAAAATTGCGATTGCCAGCACGCCTCCAGCCACGGCGCCCCAAATAGCCAGGCCGCCTTCCCAAATATATAACGCTCGTATGGGGTTAGCAGCAAAGGTATGCCCCCAATGATCCAGCACATGGAAGAGGCGTGCTCCCAGGATACCTCCCACTACACCCCAGAGAGTGATTTCCTGGATGGCCTCCTCAGAAATACCCTTCCGCCTGGCCTCCTTGGTTCCTATCCAAACGCCAACCGAAATTGCCGCCAGGACGATCAGTCCGTACCAGCGCAGCATGAAATGCCCGATGCTGAGGATAATAGGATCGATGTTAATCGTTATCATTATTGTGGAAGACCTTTCATCATTGGAGGCTTAACTTCTGGAAGAGGTCATTTAACGAATTGAGCATTTCCTCTATGCCCAGAGCGCGGTATTGTCTCTTCAAGATAAGGAAAAATAAACCAGATCACGCCCAGCCCGAACAGCACGCCGCTGAGCAATCGCATAATGGAATTAAATGATCCGAGCGCGTCACCGGTATAAAAAGAGGTCGAGAAAGCATAGCCGGTTAGTTCAGCCAGCCATGCATTGTCTGCTCGGAAGCCCTGCCCAATCCCGGCCAGATCGCTGATGAAATGACTGGTCCCATCCACTGCCATGGGGAGCAAAAAGATCAGCAATCCCCACCAGGGAAGGCGCTTTATTTTGCTCAGCCAGGGCCTCCATAACATCCCGAACACCCACATGCTGGTGTACATCCAGACCATGCGATCCGACCAGGCCACTTTCCACCCGATGTCAGAAGATCCAATAAATTTTCGGAGCGTAAACATATGGGTGGTATCTGCACCGGCCCTACCTAATTCTTCGAGAGAATACATGGTCTGGGGTCCAAAGAGGAAGAAAGACCGTTCTGGTAGCTGGTGGCAAAGAAAAGAGTAGATAAAGTAGATTAAATTTGCAGGGCCGGATAACCCCAACTTCATCAAGATTGGAGCGAGAAACGGCAGAACGATCAGACCGCCAAAACCGATGCCGAAGATTGGCAACCAGCGCCTTGTAAGGTAGGAAATCAGGCGGTCAATTGGGTTCGAAATTATGTGTGGGGTATAAAAATCTTCCATGTATCTTCTCTTTCCAATAGTGATTATATGTATCTGGTCTTATTAAACCCAGCGCGAGGTCGCCTGAAGGGCACCAGGCAATTATGCCTATCGCTTATATTTTCACCTCCTACGCGCTAAAATGAGCTTGAAGATATCTGCCATACCGATATCTTCAAGCCGCTCGATCTCCAGACCGGCCTGGCGCACGTTCTCTACCGTACGACGGTTGATGTTGGGGCCCATCATTTGGAGCACGATCGGGTTGAGGATATCCATCAAGGCGCCCATGAGCCGTTTTTCTGAACGAACATGTTCCATCAGCAGTACTCTCCCTCCTCGCCTGGTGACGCGCAGCACTTCACTTAAACCCAACAACGGATTGGGGACGGAGCAAAAGACACAGGTTGCTACAACCGAATCAAAGGACTCATCTGGGAAGGCCAGGGATTGGACATCCATCAATTGCAGCTTCATATCCAATCCTCTATGCTTGGCGTTTCCCTTGGATCGCTCTACCATCCCGGGTGTCAGATCGATGGCTGTAATTTCCATACCATCCGGATAGTGGGCCATATTCTTCCCGGTTCCAACCCCGACTTCTAATACCTTTGGCCCTTCCACCAGTGACCACAATCGTTCCCTCCAGGGAGCAAAGTGGCGCTCAGGTAGGATTTCCATCAAGTCGTAGAAAGGAGCAATCCTCTCGTATCGGCGTCGGGTGGCTTCGGTTTCTTGTGGATCCAGGATATATTTTTTTTGATATCCTATCTTGTCCATTTTGTTATGACGGATCTCCTTTCGCTACTCTTCCCAAGCTACTCTCTTGGGAAGAGTAGCGCTTTACTATAGGATTAAGATTTTCTGCTTACGGTAAAACGTTGTCAACGTGAACGTGCAATCCATTTGGCACGTGCATGACACAGATCATCCCGTCCTGGTTTATATCCTGCGCCAGGCCGATATGATGATCATGATGGTCTTCATGGTCCATGAAATGGTGTAGCTCGAATCCGGGTGGACAAGTTCCTAGGGGAGGTCCTTGGTGTGTTGCCTGTACTGGTGCAGCCAGGAACGCCATTAGCAAGATTACGATAAATGTTATTGCCATTGCTTTTTGCATATTTTCCTCCTAATCTCTGAAAAAATTTTCTTATTGGGAAGAATCCTCATCCCTGCCAGCTAATAAGACAAATATACTCCATAAATTAAGGGAAGAAAATAGGCAGAATCGCCTTTCAATTAATTGAATTGATCAAAACCTTCCGTATACATTGCATAAACTTGTCCTACTCATACTCTGGTAAGAAATTCAAGGGATTCAAGAAAGAACCTCCATCCACACGAATCCGGAAATCGATATGATTGCCAGTGGATCTTCCCGTACTGCCTGATTCGGCAACTTGTTGACCCTGGAGTACCCCCTGCCCGACAGACACCAGGTTAGCTTCGTTGTGAGCGTAATAAGTCCAATAACCATTACCGTGGTCGATAATGACCAAATTCCCGTAACCGCTGTTAGACCAACCCGAGAAGATCACCGTCCCTGAATCGGATGCGAAGATGGGTTGGCGGTAATAGGTGCCCATATCGATCGCCGGGTGGCTCCCCCAATAATTCTGAGTGATGCGGATGGGTGGGGCGATCGGCCAAACATAATATCCAGTGCCTATATAGACGAGTGGCCCGTCATAATATCCGGGTGATTTCCGCCCCAGGCCAGCGACCAACTGAGGGCCTGGTTCCACCCATACCAGAGGACTGCGCCCGGCAGGGATGATGAGCATTTGACCAGGGGATAAATCAAATGGCGGTATGAGATCGAAGTCGTTGCCTGGATGCGCGACGATCTCTTTTTTGGGTATACCGTGTAGCAGCTCAATCCGCTCCCAGGTATCCCCGGCTCTTACTGTATGCAATGCCCCATCCAAAGGGAGGATATTCAGTTCAGTGCCAACTTGAAGCAGTCCGGCCTCCGCGCTGATCCATTCGTTCCCCCATAAGATAGTCTCCGGTTGCAGGTCGTATTTCTGGGCGATAGACCAGGCGCTATCACCGCTTTGGACCGTGTAGGTGGATATCTTCTGGCTAGGCCTATCTGGAAAGTGAGTGTGCAGGTTTGCCAATCGCTGAATGCCCTGGAGCAGTGGCGGTTCCGATAGCGGTGGGATCACGAAATCCGTAGGTAGGTCAGGAACATCTGCGATACTTGCAGGCAGAGCGGATGCTTTTGATGCATATGGTGTTGGCAGGCTCCCCTGGGCTGCTAAGAAAACAACTGCCATTAGGAGAGCTGCCCATAGGGATCTACTTAAGTCACTCGAATGCTTCATACGGTTGCCAGGATCAGCAGGCCCATGATGACTACACCGCCTCCCAGGATCAATCTGACCCATTCCTTGTGGTGCAGGTTCCAGTGCGCCAGCCTGTTAAGGGTAGGCCGAGCCGTCGCGGCCAGCAGAATTCCTACCAGCGGCAGCACGAAGACGATATTGTATAAAACCAGGTAAGCGTAACCCAACAAAGCTGTTGGTTGAAGCGCCAGCAAGCTGAGGACTCCCAGGTATACAGCACCGCTGCAAGGCACTGTGCAAAGGCCGATCAAAAAACCACCGACGATCAAGGCTGGGATTGTGCCTTTCTTGGCTGCTTGGCGAGCGATCTGCCCGACCCTACCCGGAGCTTGCAGCCGCCAACCCCACTCGGGTATAAAGAAATCCTTCAACATCCATAACCCAAACAGTACTGCAAAAAGCGCTCCAAAACGGGCAGGAGCGTGGCTGCGGGTGAAGAAATCAAGCACTTTCAACATCCCAATCCCAAGACCCAGATAGGTCAGAAAGATGGCCGTGATATAAATTCCACCCCTGCTCAAGAGCCTGGCACGAACTGTGGCCACACTGGCGTGGCCTGATTGCATGGTTGCCAGCATAGCGGTGATGAACAGCAACAGGACAGTAAAGGCGCATGGATTGATGCCATCGATGGCAGCCGCTGCCAACACTGTTGGCAGTGTTACCGCCGGCAGGTAGGCATGCATCGCTTCAGACGGCGCCTGGGGATGCCATAACCCTGCCAGCGCCACAGACCCAAGACCGATCATGCCCAGAACGGAAATGAAGAAGAGACGGCGAACTACCCCTTTAGGATAGCTTAAGCTCTCCATCGGTTAGGCCTCCACAACCAGGGTACCTTGCATGGTGGGGTTAGCTCTTCCACCGCAGCAAATATCGCAGTAAAAAGTGTAGGTACCAGGGACTTCCGGCTTAAATGTTACGTAATTCGTGCTGAGAGGCTGAGCGATGATGTTTAGACCCAGTTCGTCCACCGCCCATTGGTGCTGCCCGCCGCCATCGGTATGGTACTGGTTATCCAGGCTTTCCAGGCGGATCGTAACTTCCTCTCCAACTTTGAGGCGTATATCCTTCTTGTCGAACCCAGCCATATCGGCTGCGACATCGATGACGTTGCCTGCCATATGGGGCGGGGGTGGTCTGAAAAATGCTTCTTTGAGAAAGTAGCCGGACAACCCCAGTACGCTAAGAACAATCAGCCCGAATACGATCGAACGGATTCTTTTCTTGCGTTGGCGCCGTTGCCGGCGCGCCTCTCTCGAACTACTCGTCATATTAAGTTATTCCTTTCTAGTCATTGCCTTTCAGAGAAAATGATGGTAGCTTTTCAATATGGACATTGGAATTAACATGCTTAAATTGAATCATTCGAGTTAGTGATTGAATTGTAAAAGATGTGAATCATCCGGCGAAGCGTAGAACGGCGCAAAAGGGTATAGGCAGAAACACCTAAAGCAGATTTCACGATCATAATCTTGAGTTTAGAGTCGATTAGGGAGACCAATAGGGTTGTGGGTCAATCTGCCTATATCACTGGCAGCCACCTTGCGCGTGACGAGCACTCTTCACACCGGTAAGATTAGGGATATAGAGGTAGCCAAAAGGAGACTTTAGTTGATGCCCGAAACAAGGCGGATATTTATCCCCGTTGCAGCCGGCTTTCTCGGCGCGATCGTGTTAACCCTGCTCTACTTCGGCATCGTCTCATTAGCCGAAAGTCCAAAACATGCAGTTGAGTTATTCTGGCAGGATCGCTGGATCGTCATCCCAATCATCAGCGGGTTTGGCGTGCAGGTGGGATTATATACAGTCATCAAGAAGCGCCTGTTCATCCCCATCTCAGCCCCAGGACCGAGCGGACCCCTGCTGGGGGCTGGAGGCGGAACATCCACTCTGGCGATGGTAGCTTGTTGTGCACACCATGTGGCTGACGTGCTCCCCATCCTGGGTTTGACCGCTGCGGCGACCTTCCTGGCTCAGTACCGGACAGCTTTTATGCTGGTTGGCCTGGGCACTACCGTTATTGGGATCATTGTGATGCTGTTGATTCTGTTTAGAGAGCGGCAGAAAGCCGTGGAAAGTATGGGCGGACCGGCGAGCTTACAGACCGGTTCTGATTAGGTTTGCGTCACTTCCACGGTGGTTCCTCCAGGCCAGGAAACAGACGCGTCTCCTGGATCATAGGCGACCACCGGTTGTGTCCAGCGAAAAACCCATTTTGCATCTTCAGGCCGTGCGTTTACACAACCACGCGACATCGGTTCCCCATAGTTATTGTGCCAGAAGGTAGAGTGGACGGCGACGCCACTGCCCACAAAGAGAGACACCCAGCCCACTCCTGGCAGGTCCCATCCTCCACCGGTCGTACCACCGCTCATGTGCAAGGAGACCAGTTTACGCCAAATCGGGAACTGGCCAATGGGTGTAGCCCACACATCTACCCGGTTTCCCCAAGCATCAAATAAAGCTCCCGTAGAAACGCGGGCAAAATATACTTCCCGCTTACCCTCGTAGCAAGACATCGTCTGGTAAGTTACGTCAACAACCACACGTTTGTCTTCCACATCCGGATGGATCGGCTCCAGCTCCTGTGTTGTAACCGGCCGGAAGGCTTCGGCCCGAGCCCAGTAGATATCCCCGTACGAGCCATACGGTTCATTTACCCGGTACCAGGTCTGTCCCTGTTCATCGGTCTTTAACTGATCGACCCATACGATCTGGCTATAGTAAAGGCGCGGCAGCAGGCCGAGCTCGAGCGTATCCTTCAAACCTGGTGAGCGCGGAGGAGGGTTCGCCAGCATGAGATTGACATACGGCTGGGATATTTCAACCCACATACCGGTCCCCAGGCTGGTATTCGGCAGGCTTGTGACGGGAATATTAGGATGGTTCTGCACAGGCTGAAGGTAAGGAGACCAAATGTACCCATCATGTGTCTCGACCCAGCGCTGGTTGGTCCGGTAGGGAGTAGACCCGATCACTTCGCGAAGCCATGGAACGATTGCGTCTTCATAAAGCACGCTGCTGGCAGGGCTTTCCCATTCCGGGCGAGTTTTAAGTTCGACTTTCCCCGCTGTCACCCTCCCCAGCCGCTCGTAGCGAGGAAAATCAGTGAGCGCAGAAAGGCCTTGCCAGGGTCTTAAAGCAAGGCTTCCAAAGCCAATCGTAGAAAGTTTAAGAAAATCACGCCGGGAAAACTGTCTCATCAGAGATTTCTGCACTTTTATGGGGTTACTTTGCCAGTTCCGTCTCGATATATTGCTCAAAGACCTCAAAGGGTTGCGCGCCTAGCAGAGGCCGGCCATTTATCAAGAAACTAGGAGTGCTTCGGATGCCCAATGAAGCTGCCGCACGACTCTCTTCTAGAACGGTTTGGTTATATTTTCCTGTATCCAGGCAGTCGCTGAAGGTAGCAGTTACCAGGCCCAATTCTGCGGCATAAAGTTTCAGGTTATCTTTACGATAAACCCCCTTGTTCTTTCCCTGCTGGACTTCGAATAGCCGGTCGTGAAAGTTCCAGAAGGCATCCTGGTCGGCGGCGCATTCGCTGGCTTCAGCTGCTAACTGGGATTCTGGGCCCAGGATGATGATATGCTGGTAGCTGAAGCGGACCAATCCTTTTTGGATATACTCTTCATCAATCTGGCGCAACTCGCCAGTAGCAAACTGCCGGCAGTAAGGTCATTGGAAGTCAGAGAATTCAATGATGGTGACCGGAGCAGTAGGATCCCCTTTGATGTGGCGAGATTGAGAATAAAGTGTGTCGCTGAGCTTCATCCGCAATTCGTCAGCCTCCGCCTCCTCCGATTCCCGGATGGTCGAAGCTGGTGCACTGCCTGTTCCCTCTGCCTGCGCAGATTCCTTTTGGCCGGACATAGATGCTGCTAAGAAAACCAACGCCAGGAATCCTGCAGATATAATGCTCAACATCCAGGCTTTCCTTGAGCCCCTTTTCCGCGGGCTGGGTTTGCCTTTGTTCCTCTTCCTCATTTTCGCCTTTTTCCCTTTTCAGATTCGCCCAATGATGAAAGCTCAGTATAAGGTCTATGGCCTTACAGCCACAGCGCCATTTGGCGAGTGTGTTATGGGCGGTTTGGCGTACCTAGTAGGCCGGCAGTTTGAGTTTGCGCAAAACAGCCTATGGAGAGATGGGTTGCTTGGCGCTATACCGGTTGCCATCAGGTTCGTATACTCGAGACAAATGGAGACTATCTTATGACAAACCATATTCTAGACATAACCTTACCGGTTTCTGGTATGTCTTGCGCTTCTTGCGTATCCCACGTGGAAAGGGCGCTGTACGAACTACCTGGTATATCTAACGTTGTAGTAAACCTGGCAACGAATAAAACCAATCTATCTTACGATCCTGATCTAGTCAGGATAGCTGATATTAAAAATGCTATCGATAATGTTGGTTATAGCGTCCCTTCGGCCGAGCTGACACTGGATGTCAGGGGTATGACTTGCGCTTCGTGTGTAGGACACGTGGAAGGGGCGTTGAAGGAGATACCTGGGGTGGAGGCGGTAACTGTTAATCTGGGCTTGAACACAGCCCGAGTAGTGTATATCCCCGGACTGGCAACCTCGGCTGCAATGAAGCGCGCTATCCGTGAAGTAGGTTATGAGGCCGCAGACCGCAGTGACGGAGCAGACGCACTGGACCGGGAGCGGCAGGCTCGCGATATAGAAATCAAGCGCCAGGGGCAAAACCTGCTGGTTGCCGGTAGCATCGGCTTGATCGTAATGATCGGCACATTTTACGATATGGTTGGGCCATTGCAGTCTTTCATTCCGGAATGGCTTTCCTATAAGTGGCTGCTCGGTTTGCTCACCACGCCGATCGTTTTCGGACCGGGCCGGCAGTTCTTTACGAAATCGTGGCAAGGTCTCAAGCACGGTGTAACAGATATGAACCTGTTGTACGCCACCGGAATAGGTGCATCCTATGGAATAGCAGTCATCAACACCTTATTCCCAAACGCCGGTTTTGGCGGTGAAGGCGCAGTCTTCTTCGAGAGCGCCGCCCTGCTGACTGCTTTCATTGTGCTCGGGCGCTGGCTGGAAGCCCTGACGCGCGGCCGTACCTCAGAGGCCATCCGCAAGCTGATGAAGCTCCAACCGAAAACAGCTCGATTAATTCGAGATGGACAAGAAGTGGAAATTCCTTCTGATGAAGTCGAAACCAACGATCTGATCTTGGTCAAACCCGGCGAAAGCATCCCCGTGGATGGCATGGTTGTGGACGGCTACTCGGCTGTGGACGAATCAATGCTAACGGGAGAAAGTTTGCCGGTCGAGAAGCACGTAGGAGATGGCGTGATCGGTGGAACCATGAATAAGACCGGCGCTTTCCGTTTTACCGCCACAAATGTTGGCAAAGATACCGCCCTGGCGCAGATCATCAAGCTGGTGGAAGATGCCCAGGCTAGCAAAGCTCCTATCCAGAAACTGGCCGATTGGGTTGCAGGCCACTTTATCCTCGGCGTACACCTGTTAGCAGTCCTGGTATTTGCCTTCTGGTTCTTCTTTGGCTACCAAATGTTCTTCAACCCGGACTCAAGCTTCATCCTGTCGCCTTACCGGCTGGGGGAGATCGGCGTCTTTGGGTTCGCCCTGCTCCTCTCAGTAACCGTCCTGGTGATCTCTTGCCCGTGCGCGGTAGGGTTGGCGACACCCAGCGCTATGATGGCCGGTACCGGTAAGGCAGCTGAATATGGAGTCTTGTTCAAGGGTGCAGAAGCCATCGAAACCGCAACGAAGTTGAATACGATTGTGTTTGATAAGACCGGCACGCTCACAAAAGGGGAACCAACCGTCACAGACGTTATCACAGCTGAACAAAGCTCACCCATAGAAGGCCCAAACCGCAGCCAGTTGACGGGTGAAGACCTGCTGCGCCTGGCAGCCAGCGCGGAGGTAAACAGTGAGCACCCCTTGGGTGAGGCCATCGTGCGCGGCGCACAAGACCGTGGTCTCAGCCCAGTCGATACGGAAGCATTTGACTCGATCCCTGGCCAAGGAATTGTGGCTGAGGTGGAAGGCCGGCAGGTGCTGCTTGGAAACCGTAAACTTATGCAAGAAAGACAGGTATCCTTTGCATCCCTGATAGATAAGGCCGAAGCTCTGGAAGGGGAAGGCAAAACCGTCATGTTCGTAGCTTTGGATGGGAATCCGGCCGGGCTGATCGCAGTGGCCGACACGCTCAAAGAACACGCCGTCGAAGCGGTAAGGCGCTTGCACAAGATCGGTTTGGAGATCATCATGATCACCGGCGATAACCGGCGCACGGCCGAAGCCATTGCCCGCCAGGTTGGCATCGACCATGTACTGGCTGAAGTTCTGCCTCAGGATAAATCGGAGGAAGTGAGCAAGCTGCAAGCCCAAGGAAAGAAAGTTGCCATGGTAGGCGACGGGGTAAATGACGCCCCTGCCCTTGCTAAGGCAGATGTAGGCCTGGCGATTGGATCTGGCACGGACGTAGCCAAAGAGACCGGCGATGTAATCTTGATCAAAGATGATATTCGGGATGTAGTTGTAGCGCTAGAAGTTGCCAAGGCAACCATGCGCAAGGTCAAACAAAACCTTTTCTGGGCATTTTTCTACAACAGCCTGGGAATTCCCATCGGCGCAGGAATCCTCTATCCGTTTGCAGCCCTGGTAATCAGCCCTGAGATAGCCGGCTTGATGATGGCGCTCAGCTCGGTGTCTGTGACTCTGAACACCCTGCTGCTCAAAGGCTTCAAGCCAACTAGCCGCTATGGTGATAAGCTGCAGACCAAAGTGGAGGGGAATGTAAGTCTGGCTCCTGCCGCCGGTGATTAACAGGGTGAGGGGTGTGTAGGAGACTATATGTCCTATACACTCTCACCCTATAAAAGTATTTATCCAATTGGAGAATTGTCGATGGAGCACCCACTTGATCATAACAAAGAGGAAGCACACCAGTCCCAGGAAGAGCAATTACGAGTTAAGATTATGCGCCGCAGCGCCAGTATTTACCTATCCATAGCTTTCGGTGCAGCCGTGCTGTTTTTCCTAGCAGCATACCTGGCGGGAGGCTACCCACCGGTGGCAAAATTTGGGGGCATGCTGTGGGTTGGTCTTCTAAGCTTGATTATCTCAATGCCAATAGTTACAGCACGCGTAAAAAAGCGGTTACAACATTAGCAGTTGGAAATACACTGTTGATTTAAAAGGAATGGACCATGCTAAAGAGATTCAATATTTACTCAGACGATATGACCCTGGCTCTCGCAGCCTGGTTATGCAGCCTGCCTTTTATTGGTTTACTGATCGTGCCTGTTTGGGGATTCAAGACCGCCGGATTATTCGCTCTGATAGTGCTGATTGCGGTCATGGTGTTCTGCTGGGGTGTTTGCGGGTGGAAGTTGTTCAAGAGGTAAATGGAATGGATAGCTCGATGATGAATACACTGCTTTCGAAGACAAAAGGCGATCATCCGGTAGATATGGCTCGAGATGAAGAAAGGGAATTCGTAGATCAGCTTTGCAAAGCAGTAATAGGCGCCGGTATTACGTCAGACTCGCTTGACGTCATCCACTTCTATATAACACTGAAATCCAAACCGCTGGTGATCCTTGCAGGTCCAAACGGAATCGGAAAAATTGCTCTTGTCGAGCAACTGGCAAATGTCTTAAAAACCGGCAATCGCGGCGCACATATGGATATCTCCAACGTCCATCTGATGCTGGGACATCCCTGGTGGGCAGAAAAGAGCGATAACCTGGCGGTATTCACAGATGCGCATATGCGTTTCAATACTGACAAACTCCTATTTGTGTTAAACGAAGCATGGCGACCGGAAAATGCCCGGCGCTTGTTCATTGTTTGCCTTACCCGGATTAGTCCGGCTGAATTGATAGACTACTTTTGTGAGCTGGCAACGCAAGTAAGTAAAGGTGTGGTAACTCATCTGGGTGACCATTATTTTGAGACGCCATTCCCTTTTCCATCCAACCTGCGCCTGATTGGAACCATGGACACCCTCGATTATCGTTGGTGGGATGAAGAGTTGCTTTCCCAGGCAATCGTTATACCATGGATCGGATGCGGGAAGCCAATCAACATGAGCGGTGAAAGGAGTTCCTTCTCCGGGGAGAGCATCATTTTAGATTCCAGTGTCCGTGATAGGCAGGACATATATCAAAAAATTCATTCTGTCCTAAATGGGTATCGTCAACCCTTACTGCCTCTATTGGAAATTGAAAGCATGCTAATGCATTATGGAATTCAATATCACAAGTCATCCTTTGAAAACGCTATTGCCTATATCGCAAATTCTTGGTCCAGGAATGGGATGGGTATTTTTACTCCTTCAACTCTGCAAAATCTGGCAATTTCTCTGGATATGGTAATTTCTCAAGTCATCCTGCCACAATTTTCCACGGCGATCAGATATTTTTCAGATCTCCGAAAATCGCTTTTCGCTACACTTACCCCTCAATATCCCCGTTCAACAGGCTTAGTAAGATTGCTTGCTGCAGAAGCAAACGGATAAATTTCTGTAGGTGATTAACCGTTTCGGAAATAAACTGATAAATAAAATCAAAATACCAAGGAGGTAAGAGCAATGGCAGAAACGGTCAAAGATCCCGTCTGTGGAATGGTTGTCGATCCAAACAATGCTGCTGGAAAATCCGAATATAAAGGGAAAACCTACTACTTTTGTTCGGGTGGATGCAAAAAAGCCTTTGACAAAGAGCCGGAGAAATATGCTGGCAAAGAACATCACCCTGGAAGCCATCATTAGATATTCAACTGAAATCAATCTTACTTAGGGGCAATTGCCAATTACCAATTGCCCAGATTGACTTTGCCTATGAGACTCATAAATATCCTTACGATTTTGTTGCTACCTTTCGCACTCGTGCTCGGTTCTGTGCGCTTATTAGTTACAGACAGATACCTTGCTTATGAGTACGGTAAGACCAGCTTTCCAGCAGATCCTTTCGGATTTGATCAATCCCAACGTTTTATATACGCCAGCGCCAATTTCCGTTTCGTTCGTGAGAACCAATCCATAGAAGCGTTGGCCAATCAACGATTGGGAGATCAACCGCTATATAACCTTCGCGAGCTCGAACATATGCAGGATGTTCAGGATGTATACCAGGTCGCCTGGCGGGTTTGGCAGTTTTCGTTCGGGTTAATTTTGTTGGCTGTTTTGCTTTTTGCCTGGCGGCGGGAAACTAGGCCTGCTTTGGGGAATGCCCTCATCGCTGGAGGTTTACTTTCGGCTAGCCTGATCACATTAATCGGTCTTCTGGCAGTGGTTGCCTGGCAGACCTGGTTCGTGGCCTTTCACCAGGTTTTCTTTACTCCTGGCACCTGGTCCTTTGAAACTTCTGATACCCTGATCCGCCTTTTCCCGGAGAAGTTCTGGTTCGACGCAGCTTTGACGAGCTCTGGATTAAGCCTCTTAGGGGGGCTACTATTGGCCATGATTGGGAAAAGGTGGAACAGTCAATAATCACATCAAACCACTGTACTTCTATATAGGCAAAATTGCGGTTGTTCGAAAGCGGATATCAAGATAATATTTTTCTTATTAATTCACGTATCGTCACCCAAAGAATGATATCAATCTCATGTATGACGCTACAAAAGGGATTTCTAAATAATAGGGAGGTAACAATGGCTGATCGAAAAGTTCGTGTGGCTGTTAATGGTTACGGCGTTATCGGAAAACGCGTCGCTGACGCCGTTGTCTTGCAAGATGATATGGGACTTGCTGGAGTGGCCGATGTGACCTACGATTACCGGGTACGAGTAGCCGTCGAGCGTGGCTATCCCATCTTCGCCTCTGTTTCCGATAAACGTGGTGAAATGGAAGCAGCCGGCATAACAGTCAATGGGACACTCGACCAATTGCTCGAGCAGGTAGACGTTGTGGTGGACTGTACCCCTAAGGGCATCGCTGCCGGGAATAAGGAAATCTACCAGGCAGCTGGTGTCAAGGCGATCTGGCAAGGAGGTGAGAAGCACAACTTAACGAACTACTCTTTCGTAGCCCAGGTGAACTACGAAGGGGCTCTCAACCGCCAGTTTGCCAGGGTGGTCTCCTGTAATACGACCGCCCTGTGCCGGGTACTGCATGCCCTGCACCGCCACGATTGGATCAAGCGCGCCCGAGCGGTTTTGTTAAGGCGTGGCACCGACCCGTGGGAGTCGCATAAAAACGGCATGATCAACACTGTCATACCGGAAACAAAAGTGCCCAGCCACCAGGGACCCGACGCTAAAACAGTCATCGAAGACCTGGATATCACCACCATGGCAGGCGCTGGTCCTTACAATTTGAGCCATATCCATTTTGCCATGGTTGAAACCAACCGTCCGGTAGGCCTGGATGAACTTCGAGACGCCCTATGGGATGCACCTCGAATTGCCTTTGTCAGGGCAAGCGATGGGCTTGTGGCCCTCAACTCTGTATTCGAGTTGATGCGCGACCTGGACCGCCCGAGGGCCGACATGTGGGAAGTTGCAGTTTGGGAGGACGCTATAGCT
>CAZAQS010000042.1:15007-25469 GCA_964486825.1 uncultured Anaerolineaceae bacterium
AGCGGGAAATCTACCTGACCTTCCAGGTCGCTAACGAGGCTATCGTCGTACCGGAAACGATCGATTGCATTCGAGCTCTGACCGGGATCGAACCAGACGGGGCAAAATCGATCGCAAAGACAAACGCCGCTATGGGGATTACCAAAACCTTCCTGCCACATACAACCCAACCGATTGAGCATTTAGTGGGAGCTGATGTAAGACATCCAGACATCGAAGCCGTTCGCGCCACCCGGGCTGAATTTATGGCAGTAGGATTTAAAGGTCACGAGGAGCCAGTTGATTCCGAGCCTTCTGAAGAACAGCCAGGTTAATAGAGATGACCTTAGGCAGCTTAAAAAGTGAAAGGAATGAGGATTTATATTATGAATGATGATTGCCATGTTGAAATCATGCAAAAAACGGTCACCGAGGCAGAAAGAGAGGTCGTAGAAACCGTGGCATTGTCTATTTGGGGGATGGGATGTCCAAATTGTGCTGCCCGTGTTCGAAACAGCCTGGTATCGTTACAGGGTGTTATCGAAGCGTATGTGGAACACTCATTGGGATATGCAAAAGTTCTTTACAACCCTAATCTGGTTAATCCTGAAGAACTGGTTGAGGCTGTCGGCCGTGCGGGTGGGGATGGACGGCATGAGTATGGAGCTATCTTGGTGGGAAATATTGAGGGTTTGATGTAAGGAGGTAATAGATATGGCGACGTCAATCCTAGCCCATCATTCTGAAAAAACAGAATTAACCCTTGAAATCTATGGACCGATCTCGGAAGATGCCTATACCCTGAGCTTAAGGGTAGAAGAACTTCAAGAACGGATCAAATGCCTCGAGGAAGAAAACGCCTGCCTGAGCATGCGAGTAGAGCTCTTGCAAGACCTATGCCTTGCAGAGTAAAAAGGTTCTATGGCGGAAGAATCTCACCACAGTATCAAGAATATCCTGGTTCAACTCAAGGCGCTCCGCAACTGGTAAACCTGTACGTTGCCGACACTCAGCTCTGGCAAGAGTAGCAACTCACTCTATGTCTCGGCGCATTTCTTCAAACTCTTCACGGGTAATTTCACCGCGAGCATAGCGAGATTTCAAAATCTCCAGGGAGTTTTGGCGGACCTCATAGGGCCCCTGATTTCTCTGTTGATCCGGACGCCAGCCTAAAATAACGGCGATTATCCCAATCAACAGTAGCGGTAATATAAATATCCATCCCATCATCATTTAGCACCTCCTGAATTCTATCTGTAAGCTTGCCTAGGATACACTGGCTTTATCTATAGCTTCTTTTTAAATAATTGGTAACGAGAAAAAACGCTCTAGATGATATCCTTCTTCATCAACTCATACTGCTCGCGGTTTATCTCGCCACGTGCATAACGCTTATCCAATATCTCTTTAATTGTTTCGTTTCCTTCAGGTGTATTTCTGTTTGTCTTGTTATCACCCCGAAAGAGGCTCCTGCCTATCCATACCGATAGAAGAACTAACCCGATCCAGAAAAGCAGCATCATCAAGACACCGAAAATACCAAATCCGAAACCAACTCCATGCATTATCAAACTACCCCTCATCCCTTCGTTGGTACGAAATATTACTCTTACATGTCGTCACGATCCAGCCCTCTTGCGGCAACTGTTTAGCTTATATCCTTCAGTATCTGCTGGTACTCTTCACGGCTGATTTCACCCCGAGCAAAACGTTCTTGTAGGATTTCACGGCTGCTCGCCAGGACACGTCCCTGATTGGGTCTGGACTGGCGGGATAGCCAGACAACCAGTAAAACGATCCCGGCAATCAGCCCAACCCAAAAGATCACGTTCAGAATCACGCTCACCCAACCCCAGGCGCCAAAAGCGCCTAACGTTCCAAAATTACCCAGATGACAAAGTCCATTGAACATAATTACCTCTCTTTCTAATAAAAGCCTCTGGTAACACTCGCGTTTACTTGTCACCAGGACCAGGCTCAGTTACCTTATATGCTAATATTACCTAATCGATTTGAATATTCTTTGAAGGAACTTTAAAGGTTTGGTAAAGAATTCATAGATAAAATCATGCGGCTAAGAAAAGTCATAGCGGGCGAGGATATAATATGCGCGCTATGTTTCCCCTTTGAGAGCTTGGAGGAAATGTTTATTGAACTCTCGAAATTTCTTTATTTTGTTGCTGGCTGGAATACTATTGGCGCTTGTGTTAGCGTGGTTCCTTTTTATTGGTACCCCTGTTTTTTCTGGTCGACAGATCGTGATCAATAACACGCCTGTACCCCCTCTTCCGACTCTTGACGCTGGCAGAGTGGCTTCAGGAGCCGAGCTATATGCTGCTTATTGTGCTAGCTGTCATGGCGCTAACCTGGAAGGTGCTGCTGACTGGAAGAGAACGCTACCCGACGGTTCTTTACCTCCTCCACCTCATGATAATAGTGGTCATACCTGGCACCATGCGGATGATCTTCTCGTGAGCATAACCTTGAATGGGGGAGACCCGGCTTACAACTCGCGTATGCCAGCCTTTGGCGACCAGTTGTCTGAACACCAGGTTCTTTCAATCTTGGAGTTCTTAAAAAGCAAGTGGGGGAGAGATGAGCGAGAGTTCCAGTGGTGGATCACTGCCAATCAGACAGAATAAGTTCTTCAAATTACCGGGCAGATGGAACTGAAAAGGTGAAAGTGCTGCCCTTCCCATGGCCTTCGCTGTGAGCAAAAAGATGACCTCCTTGCGCTTCGACAAGGTATTTAGCTATCGTTAAACCGATGCCGCTACCGCCGCCTGCGCGTGAGCGCGACTTGTCGATGCGGTAGAAACGAGTAAAAATATGGGATAAGTGTTCGGCTCGAATGCACCAGCCTCCACCCGGCTAAGCTCTTGGAGATCGTCAACCAAATGGGCCAGGCGATCCGCTTCTTGGTAAATCTGTTGGAATGTGTCTTCATCTGCACGCAGGATCCCATCCATCAATCCCTCCATCGATCCCTTTATTGTCGTCAGCGGAGTTCGTAGCTCGTGGGCCACATCAGCGATCAACTGCATGCGCAGAGTTTCTGTTTTTTCCAACTTGTTTGCCATCTGGTTGAAGTTCAGCGCAAGCTGCCCTAATTCATCTTGTTCCCCTTTGGATAGATCTCCCATAACCCGCACGCGTTCGTCATAATGTCCTTCGGCAATTCGCCGGCTGACATTTGTCATCTCTGTCACAGGTGCAACTACCTGGCGGCTGATAAAGATACTCACGATAACAGCTACCAGGAGGGCGGATAAAGCAGCCAGGGTTAAGGCTTCGACGACAGCAGCCCGAAAGCTATTATATAAATCCATTTCAAGTGCGTCAGAGGGTTCCATCATGTCCGCCATGACAGACATATGTCGCTCGAAGGCAGTGGGAAGGGCCAGTTCGGCGGCGGTAGCCAGGACAATTACCCCAACCAGGATGATGATAAAGTAGGAAAGAAAGATCTTCCAACCGAAATGGCGTCGGATATAACCAGTCCAGTTCATACTGCCTCATCGTCAAAGCGATAGCCAATGCCGCGTACAGTCTTTATAAAGCTTTCGTCGCCCAGCTTCTGCCGGATATGACCCAAATGCACATCCACTACCCGTATGTCTCCGTAATAATTCGTCCCCCATACTTTTTCAAGCAACTGCTCACGGCTCAAAACCATGCCGCGGTGTTCAGCCAGGGTGCTAAGCAGTTCGAACTCGGTTTCTGTTAGCTCAACCGGGCGGTCATCTACCCAGACCTGACGGCTGGCAGTGTCGATACGCACATGACGGAAAGTAAGCTGGCTTCCGCCTTGTGTTTGGCTGGAAGCATGGATTCTACGCAAGGCAGCCTTGATGCGAGCTACCAGTTCACGCGGGCTAAATGGTTTGGTAACGTAATCGTCGGCGCCGACAGAGAGCCCCAAGACCTTATCGATCTCTTCGGTTTTAGCCGTGAGCAGGATCACATATACTTCTGACTCTCTCCTTAATTGGGTGAGTAGTTCGATCCCATCCATTTCTGGCAGCATGATATCCAATACGATCAGGTCTGGTTTGTGGGCCCTGGCAGCTTCCAAGCCAGAGCGGCCGTCCGTAGTGGTGAACACCTGGTAACCCTCCGGCTTCAAATAAGCCTTTATCATGTTTAGAATGCCCGACTCGTCCTCGATGATCAAAATCTTGGCTTCCGGCATAGAACCCTCCAAATCTATTCTTAATCTGGAAATATACCCGTAAAGAATTCTGCAAAGACAGCCAGGATGAGTAACCAGGCTCCGACAACGATAAGTATCCAACCTCCCCAGCGTTTGACATCAACGATACGGGCCCGAACCACTCCTACAATATAATTTTGTGCAGTAGCAATAGCATACGCCAGCAGGAACAGGGCCGTACCCAAGGAGAGGGCGATTGCAAATGAGAATGTATTTCTTGTTATGGATGGTGATTTTGAAACCACTCCATCTATTCCGGCATGGCGCGCGAGCAGCGTAACCAGCAACGGGAAGGAGCATGTTCTCCCCTCGAGAGAATAGCATAGAACTCTGGAGGATCTAAATCAATAATTGATTATCACAGAAAAAGTGAGGAAAATTACTTGTCTCTTTATATGCTTTATTGCTAATCTACTTCATTTAGCGAGAATAAGTAATTCCACTTGATCGTAATTGAGCCAATATGCGGTCGTCTAAAGTGTTTTTTATCGATACGATATATCAAGAATTGGTTTACATGGATCTGGATATCTTGCGGTTGTTCAAAATTTTATAGGATGAAGAGATGCAGCTGGCATACAAAAACTTGTTTAGCGACAAGACCCGCTTGATATTAACGATGGGAGGGGTAGCTCTGGCCGTGATGCTGATTTTGCTGCTCAACGGCTTATTGGATGGTATGAACAGCCAAATCACCTCATACTTGAATCACTCCCCTGGATCGATCATTGTTGCTCAAAGCGGAGTAAGTAATCTGCTCGGAGCGACCTCTCTGATACCACCGGGGATCATCGAAAAGGCGAATGAGGTAGATGGGGTATCCCAAGTGCTGCCGATCCTCTCACAATTCGTCATCCTGGAACTCCATGATAAGAAACAACCAGCTTATCTCATTGGCTATGACACTTTTCTGGGTGGAGGGCCATGGAGGATGTCAGAAGGCCGCAATCTCATGAAGGACGGAGAAATAGTGATCGACAGCGTCCTGGCGCAGCGCCACGAGATCCGATTGGGTGACAGTTTGGATCTCATGGGCACGGATTTTATCGTCGTAGGACTTTCCCGCGACACCACGTCCTGGATGACCAGTTTCTTCTTTATTCGCAAAGAGGACGCCGAAAGCCTGGTGCGTGTACCTGGAGCGACTAGCTTTCTGCTTGTTACTCCATCTGAGGAGGCATCCGCTGAAACTATCCGGCAACGCCTATCTGATATGGCAGGGGTAGAAGCTTATTACAAAACAACTGTAGCGGAAAACGATTTAAAGCTCTTTGCAAAGGTGTTCTCTGCACCCCTGCGGTTGATGGTCGGCATCGCTTTTTTGGTGGGTACGCTGGTTGTGGGTTTGGTAATCTATACAGCAACCATTGAGCGGCAGCGGGAGTATGGAGTGCTCAAAGCTATTGGTGCGAGGAATCAAATACTCTATAAAGTAGTAATCATCCAGGCTATCACGGCGGCGGCCGCGGGAGCAGCATTCGGAGTGCCTCTGGTATATCTGGCTAGCTGGATAATCATGTTGATCCGGCCGCAGTTCCTAATCGTCCACGATCCATTGAATATTGCCTGGGCATTGATTGGTGGGTTAGGCATGGCACTGGTGGGCGCCTTGGTTCCGGCACGTTTGATCGCTGGTCTGTCCCCAGCTGAGGTGTTTAGTAAATGATTCGATTGGCGTATCGAAACCTGTTCCAAAATAAAGTCCGCCTGTTCATCTCCACGGGAGGGGTTGCGTTGGCTCTAATGCTGGTCCTGGCCCTGGATGCTATCTTTTCCGGGGTAGAGCAGCAGATCACGGCATATATCGATAGCAGCCACGCCGATATCTTCATATCTCAGGACGGGGTGAAAAATATGCATATGGCTACCTCTTCCCTGCCTGCCTCAATAGGAGCGGAAGTCAAAGCCGTGCGTGGGGTGAGGTCAGTGACCCCAATCCTTTATGTGAGCAATGTCATCAGGGTAGGCGGTGAGAGCAACCTGGCTTATGTTATTGGCCTGCCTGAGGATGCCACCGCTGGTTTTGTATCGGAGATTACTGAGGGAATGAAAGTTCCCGGGAGAAACCAGGCAGTTATCGATCGAAAGGTGGCGGAAGCATCTGGCGTTTCCCTGGGAGAAGAGGTGGAAATTCTTGGACATTCTTTTGGAATCGCGGGTTTATCGGAGGGATTAAGTAGTTTGGTCAACTCGGTAGCCTTCATCAGCCTGCCAGATTTCGCGGAAATCAGGGGTAGCCGGGATGTCATGAGTTTCCTGTTGGTGGAGGTGGAAGATGGTTTCGAGCTACAGGCTGTAATAAGGGCTATCGCGAACCAGGTAGAGAATGTCACTATTCAAACTACGCAGGAGTTTTCCAGGCAAGAGCGCCAGGTCGTTAAGGACATGGGTACCGATGTGGTTGCGATCATGAATCTGGTTGGCTTTTCTATTGGACTGGCGGTTATGGCGCTCACGGTTTATACCGCTACCCTGTCTCGGCGAGCGGAATACGGCGTTTTGAAAGCTTTAGGAGCGCGAAATGGCCAGCTTTACCGGGCTGTGTTGGCTCAGGCGTTGATCAGCGTTGGCCTGGGTTTTGGGATGGGCTTGCTCTTTACACTGCTGTTATCCGTAATAATCCCCCGTGTAGGCTTCGACCTAAAGTTAGTCCTTAGTTATAGCTCTTTCGTAAAGGTATTGGCGGTATCCTTGCTTATCGGCAGTTTAACAGCCGTGCTACCGATCAAGCAAATTGCCGGGCTCGACCCGGCCATCGTTTTCCGAAAGAAGTAATTATGGAAAGTATGAATGGAACACCCACCTTAAAGATCACGAACATCACCAAACGTTATGGATCAGGGGCAACTGAGGTGACAGCTGTGCGAGATGTCTCCTTGACGATCGCTCCCGGCGAGATCGTATTAATCATGGGACCATCAGGTTCAGGAAAGACTACTCTGCTCTCTATGCTCGGAGCACTCCTGAAACCTAGCGAGGGCGCCATACAGTTAAATGGGGAAATCATCAGCGTTCTCGCTGAGAAACGGTTACCCTCTATCCGGTTGCGCTATTTTGGATTCATCTTCCAGGATTTCAACCTGCTTTCCGCGTTAACTGTTCTAGAAAACGTGGCTATAGTAGCTGAACTGGCGGGTGTTAAAAGGAGTATGGCTCGAAAGAAAGCCTGTGAACTCTTGATCCTGCTAGGCTTGGGCGAGCGATTGAACTTCCTGCCAGAAAAGCTCTCCGGAGGGGAGAAGCAGCGGGTTGCCATCGCCCGCGCCTTGGTCAACGACCCGGAGCTGATATTAGCCGACGAACCTACTGCCAGCCTGGACTCTAAGATTGGACAGGAGATCATGCGGTTACTGCGCCGAATCGCTAAGGATCAAGGACGCAGTGTCGTTATCGTTTCCCACGACCAGCGCATAAAAGATATCGCGGACAGGGTCCTCTGGTTGGAGGATGGACAGATCAGGGAGATGGAAACACGGATGTTATGATTAGGAGATATCATGGTTCAGAACAGTATCCTGATTGATCTACCCATGGATTGCGAGGCTGCAATCGCAGCAGTTTCACTTAAGTTGGCTGGTGCAGGCATTTATGTGGAGTCTGCATTCGAAATCGATTCCGCATGCGCTCCCTTTACCATAGACACTTGCCCTCATTCAGGGACATCGCCGTGTGCATGCAAGCTGGTAGTATTGAATATCTATGAAGATCAGGGACCCCGACTGGCAGTCATCGTTCACAGTCACGAGCAATTAACTGAGTTTTGGGAAGAGGATATTAATATTGTTCAAAATCCAGTTCTCACTCATCGAATCAGGGAGCTTCTCAGAGAACAAAAAGCCTTCCTGCTCAGGCAGCTTGGTTAATTATCCTGCAGCAGCTTTATTCATCAGGTTTGGACCGGTCCAATATGCGAGTTCGTTGTCTGTCTACCTGCTCCAGAAGAAGCAACCATTATAGATTACCTGGGAGTTGTTACAGGACGAGATGAGGATAAGATTCTCAGTTGCTAATCTCCATACAAAATAGCGAATAGGGATTGAAAATCTGATTGGGCATAGGCAAAACTGCCTATGCCCAATCGTCTTAATGACCCTTCGATCGGGTTTCAATACCTAATATACTTGTTCCGTAAATAATATGAGATTTCGTTATTCAGAATGAGGTGCTATGACAACTGCTTCTCCTATTCGTGTCATACTTGCTGACGACCATGCTGTTGTAAGAGCCGGAATTCGACAGTTTATGGAACACGCTTCAGATATCGTGGTTGTGGGGGAGGCTGAGGATGGGGAGCAGGCCATGGTGTTGGTTCAAAAAGTGAAACCGGATGTGGCCGTATTGGACATTCAAATGCCCAAGATGACTGGGATCGAAGTGACCCGGTGGTTGAGGGCAAACTTTCGCCACATTGGGGTGCTCGTACTTACCGCTTATGACGACGATCCTTATGTGCTTACTGTTCTTCAATCTGGGGCGAATGGTTATGTTCTCAAAACCGCCTCACCTAGAGAAATCATCCAAGCAGTTCGGGATGTACATGCCGGGAAATCAACTCTCGATGCTGTGATCGCCCAAAAACTGGTTGCCCAGATTGCCAGGCAAGCCGGAGCTCAGCCTGTTGAACGACTCTCGGATCGGGAGTTGGAAGTTCTGGTTTTGACAGCCAAAGGCTTTACCAACAAGGCAATTGGCGCCCAATTAGGGATTAGCGACCGGACGGTTCAAGGACACCTGGCGCACATATTCAATAAACTTCAGGCGGGCAGCCGGACAGAAGCCGTCATGCGAGCGGTTTCTCTTGGATGGATTCCCCAAAACATCGCTGAGAAATCAGAAGAACAATTTTGAAGTTCGGGACTCCTCATTCAAAATCAACATCATTCTTCCGCCACATAAGCGGTCTAACATTCCAACTCTTTCTCATTGTCGTCCTCCCGCTCACGATTCTGCTCCTTTTCATCACCTTTGGTAGCATCGCTCTCCACCAAAGAGCCATGCAAACCATGGTTGGCGAGCGCGAGGAGCGAGCTGTGAGCGCAGTTGCCCGATCCGTCTCCCAGGTACTTTACAAGGGACAAATCTTCACGTGTCACTTCCTGTTAGTAGCTTAAGTGGTAATTAACCCGATAAAGACCTGGGAAAATTAATATAGAGAAAAATAGGAGAAATGGCTTATTGCTGTAAACTTCCCTAAGTTGTAAGATTATTGCCAGTAAAGCAAGTCCTTGAAAAAGGTTCGATAAAGGTAAAACCGGCGAAAGTCGGTGACACAAAGCCCAGGGTCTACAGTGAGAGCATTGCTCTTGCCAGGACAGCCAGGTTGCCGGACTTTGGAGTGAACGATCCAAGACTCAGGCCTGGTTAGATCGGGCCTGATTTTTTATTGGAGGTCACATTACAAATGAAGCTATCGTACCGGTTCTCAATTTTTATCAGCCTGGTGTTCGTTCTCCTCGTATTTTCTTGGATTACTGAAAAAATTGAATCGATTTCCCCAATCAGTGGTGTTACCGTTGGCAAACACATCCCCGTGGTTCGAGCTAAGGCGCGATCAATAGCTGCCCAAACCCCACCTCCAACCCCAGCTATCACTCAAACACCACCTGAAGCAGTACCCGTCACTGCACCCACGACCTTCCCCTTCGAAAGGTTTCTCCTGGAAAGGATCCCGGAAGGTCTGGTTGAAGGAGGATTGAGTACCCCAGCACTTGCGTATCTTACGCATTCAGAGGGCCTTCACGGCTTCATAGACCAGGTAGTGAACGAGCAGGGAGAGGAGCTACGCGGGGTTTATGTGGAGGATATCCTGGCGCTTCCGGTCGTGCAGCAGCCGGATGGGGATGTCGCATTTGTGGATAGTATGTTAGGGACGGTAACACAGTTTCAGAGCGCTGCTCTTCATGGTGTGACTGGCCTCCTGGCTCACAACTTCTTGTCTGGTGAATTGTTCTTTAACCTGGAAAAAGATCAGGTAGTAAATTTGATCTATGGAGACGGTCTGGTCAAGCGCTATTTAGTAACGGATATTCAAAGCTTTAAGAAGCTCGCTGGCGATCTGAAAAACAGCCATTATCTTAGCCTGGAGAGCGGAGACCAGCTTAGTACCCCTGAGCTCTTCCAGCGAGTATATACGGGTGGGGATCAGGTTACCTTCCAAACCTGCATCAAAAAGGGAAATGATTGGAGCTGGGGGAGGATATTTATCATTGCTACCCCCCTGCTGGAGAATTGACTGCTTTCATTCCCGGAAACTGGTTTGAGTGTTTCTTT
>CAZAQS010000043.1:0-19786 GCA_964486825.1 uncultured Anaerolineaceae bacterium
GGCGGAATCTTGAATCCGTGGCCTTACCTTCGCTGCAAGGCGGAATCTTGAATCCGTGGCCTTACCTTCGCTGCAAGCTTTTGGCCAGCTAGACCCGCTTTCAACCATGTTCTTATGGCTTGGCTCCATTAACATATTGCTGGCGGTTTTCAATATGATCCCAGGTTTCCCACTGGATGGAGGGCGAATTTTACGCTCGATCCTATGGGCAGCCACCGGCAACCTGCGTCGCTCCACCCGCATCGCCACCTGGGTCGGGCAAGCTGTGGCCTGGTTGTTCATCCTGACGGGCATTGCCATGGTGTTCGGTTTTCAGGTGCCGATCTTCGGTAGCGGCCTGGTCGGTGGGCTCTGGCTGGCATTCATCGGTTGGTTCCTAAATATGGCCGCTTCCCAAAGTTACCAACAAGTGGTTGTAGCCGACATGCTGGAGGGTGTACCTGTAGAAAGATTGATGCGCTCCGACCCGCCTTTAGTCGAGCCACATACTCGTATCAGCCGTTTGATCGATAAGCATATTATGGGTACAGATGAGCGAGCGTTCCCGGTGCTCGAACACGACAGGTTGGTCGGATTGATCTGCCTGGAAGATGTACGGAAAGTCCCCAGACAGGAGTGGGATGAAAGGACCGTTCAGGAGGTCATGACACCGGCGGACGAGCTGGTAACCCTCTCCCCACGCATGGATGCCAATGAAGCCTTCCAAATGCTAACCCAAAGAGATGTACGCCAAATCCCGGTCCTTGAAAACGGGCGACTGGTAGGCATGCTTCGGCGACGCGACATCGTGCGTTTCCTCCAGCTCCAGTCGGATAGCTTTTGAGTTCTAAAGCCAGTCTCTTAATTGTCCATGGCTTATATCCTCCAAACCGCAAGCGCATTTCCCGATCATTACTATCCTCAAGAGCAGTTAACTGCCAGCCTGGGTGGTATCTGGTCGCAAAATGGGGGCCAACCTGCTGTGTTGGAACGCTTTCACCGCAATATGACGGTAAAGGGAAGGTACCTGGCGCTGCCTCTTGAGGCCTACGAAAAGCCAGCCAGGTTTGGTGAGAGAAACGAGGCGTGGATGAAATCAGCGGTAGAGTTGGGAGAAACCACTGTCCATAGGCTGTTGGAAAGCAGCGGAGTCGAAGCCAGTGAGATCAATCTTTTTGTCTTTACAACAGTCACCGGAATTGCCGTGCCTTCTATCGACGCCCGGCTGATGAATCGAATCCCCTTCAGCCAGAAAATGAAAAGGATGCCGTTGTTTGGGTTAGGCTGCCTGGGCGGAGCGGCAGGCATCGCGCGGGCAGCGGACTATTTGCGGGGCCATCCAGAAGATGCCGCCCTGGTGCTGTCGATCGAGTTGTGCTCCCTAACCTTTCAAAATGATGATTTATCGATCGCAAATGTAGTTTCGAGTGGTTTGTTCGGAGACGGAGCTGCGGGAGTATTAATGGTAGGACGCGAGCATAGGTTGGCTCGAGCGGGGATGCCTGAAGTTCAAGACAGCCTTTCGTGGTTCTTCCCTGATACCGAGCATATTATGGGATGGAATGTGCGCGATAGCGGTCTTCAGGTGGTCTTGAGTTCTGACGTGGCGGAAGTGGCAGAACAAAACCTTCGCCCGGCAGTCATGGATTTTTTGCAGGAAAACGATTTAACGATCGAGGATATCGCTTACTGGATCGCTCACCCAGGTGGTCCTAAGGTAATGGATGCGATCGAAAATGGGTTGGAGCTACCAGGTAACGCCTTGCAAATAAGCCGCGAATGCCTTCAATCCGTTGGGAACATCTCTTCTGCTTCCGTTCTGTTAATATTGAAAGAAACCTTATCCCGCCGGACACCCGAAGAGGGTTCTTGGGGCTTGTTGATGGCCATGGGCCCGGCATTTTGCGCTGAATTCGTTTTGCTCAAGTGGTAAGCCGTCTTGTTTTCACCGGATTGATTATCCTACTCGCCATTCAGCGGGTTTTTGAAATGCGCCTGAGTAGGGCTAACGAGGCCAGAATGGCAGAACTAGGAGGCCAGGAGCACTTTCCAGGGCACTTCAAGGTTATGAAACTGCTTCATTTGACCTGGTTCTTCTCCATGCTGGCAGAAGTTCACTTACTGAAAAGACCCTTTCAACCCTTCTTAACAGGTGCAGCGGCCATCCTGCTGGTAGCCGGTCAAAGCTTGCGTTATGCAGCCATCCGCCAGCTTGATTGGCGCTGGTCAATTCGCATCTTCACACTTCCCAACCTGCAACCAGAAGAAGGAGGCATCTACCGCCATATCAGGCATCCTAACTACCTGGGCGTAATCCTGGAGATCGCGGCGATGCCCTTAATCCACAATGCTTACCTGACTGCACTGGCTTTCAGCCTGGCAAACGGGATCTTGTTAGCCGTAAGGATTTCAAGGGAGGAAGAGGCCTTGGAGGCAGCTTACGGCTACAAGAGAACTTTCTCGAACCAACCTCGTTTCATACCTCGCCACAGGTAGTGGTAACGTGAGCAAATTTGGCGTTATGCAAGGGGAGTATGAGGTCATCATTGTTGGCGGAGGGCCAGCTGGATTATCAACCGGTATCGTTTTTGGTAGTAATGGCTTACGCACGTTGATCCTCGAACAGAAAACCCTACCCGCGGATAAGGTTTGCGGTGAGGGGGTCATGCCCGTGGGTGTCTTTGCACTAGAAAAACTTGGAGTGAAGCAGAAGCTGAAGCCAGGCGAATACCATCCCTTCAAAGGAGTGAGTTACATAATTGAAGGCCTCCCCAAGGCCAACGGAGACTTTCGCGAAGGGCCAGGCTTGGGGATCCGAAGGACGACCCTTTCAGAGGCCTGCTTGCTGAGAGCAAAAGAGCTGGATTGCCTCGAGATCCAGGACAGTCTTCGGGAGAGAGTGCGCAGCTTCGAACGTACGGCAAGCGGTGTCAGTGTACAAGTTGGAGATCGAAGATACCGTTCTCGCCTTCTGGTCGGCGCGGATGGACTCGATTCGCAGGTCAGGCGCTGGGCAGGGTTAGATGGATCGCCCAGCACGCTACAACGTTGGGGAGCAAGGCAGCATTTCCGGGTCAAACCATGGAATGAATATGTCGAAGTTTATTGGAACGATGGTACCGAAGCTTATCTCACCCCTTGCGGGAAAGAGATGGTAGGGGTCGCTATTTTATGGGACAGGAAACGCCCTCTGCGCATACGTGGAGGAAAAGACTTATTCTCCTCATTGATCTCCGAGTTCCCTGCCCTGTGTGATAGGCTTGGCAATGCCCACCCAATGGGAGATGTAAAGGCGATTGGGCCTCTGAGCCGCACGGTGAAACACCCAGTAGCTGACGGTGTACTATTAGTTGGAGATGCAGCAGGATATCAGGATGCTATAACAGGCGAAGGGATCAGCCTGGCAATAAACCAAGCACTTGCTATTCAGAATACTGTTGTCCCAGTTTTGAAAAAGGAAGCTTCAGGAATCGTTAAGCTTGAGGACCTTGAGGAGTACAAAAAGGCTTACAAAGAAATGTATACCCCTTACAGCATAATGACTAATCTGGCTCTCTCCTTAAGCAGAAACCCCAAACTTGCTCGATTAGCGATCCGTTTATTGAGGAAATGCCCGCCATTATTCCAATACCTGCTTTCGATAAATATGGGCCAGACCTCCTTGTGGCCTGGATTCAGGAAATGGCAAGCTCCCCGCCAAGGGGAAAATTAATAGAAACAAGCTGGGATTGACAATTATGTTACTACATAATAAAATCAGACAGAATTTATGGGATTCTCATTTTCTCCTGCCTTGGGCGGGGATGAGATAGGCCAGAAAGGGGAAACAGATCTGGCGCAAGCACAGTAATGATTAGCGGGCTTATTTGGAATAGGCAACTCCGGCTCCGTGGCTTACTATTCGGTTTATGGCTGGCACATAACTGTATTCTTGTTTATCCACATAGAAATGAATTATGCGCTTAGGGGGGAGTGAGTGCGCACGAAAAATTCATCTAAGAACTCTTTGGAACTAAGCCATATATGGGGTAATGAAGCCAGAAGGATTCGGAAATATCAAGATTTTGCGGACAGAAATTTAATGGTTGAAAGCGCCCAAGAAAGAGATGATGAACAATTGAATGAAGCTATGGAACTAGAAGATCTCACACAGCGTTTAGCCGATGCAGAAGCAACCCTCAAAGCCATTTCGGAAAACCAGGTAGATGCGGCCGTCGACCTCAAGGAAAACACACCCGTCAAGTTAAGGACCGACCAGCAAGCGCTACAACAATCGGAAAA
Source organism: uncultured Anaerolineaceae bacterium (assembly GCA_964486825.1). Lineage (GTDB taxonomy): Bacteria > Chloroflexota > Anaerolineae > Anaerolineales > UBA4823 > CAZAQS01. The sequence continues at coordinate 4,261 of CAZAQS010000043.1, forward strand.
CAGGTACCGCCGGTTAGTAAATCGAATGACGGCGATCGTTTTCGAGCTCGAACCGGATGGAACGATCAGAATGGCGAATGAAGCCTTTCTACCGCTCACCGGTTATACCCCACAAGAGATTCAAGGGAAAAAATGGGCGGATATCTTTTTTCGAGATGACCAGCAGCAGGTGGAAAACCTCTTCGAATGTTTGAAACGAGAGGATGTATCCAACTATGAGCTCATCCTTCAAGGAAAAGACGGCTCCCCGGTAATCGTTGAGCTGACCTCGGCGAATTATTATAATGAGGATGGAAGGTTAGAAAAGATCGTTGGATACGGGTCCAATATAAGCCAGCGAAAGCAGGCGGAGAATATCCTGGTTTCGAACCAAGGACATTTTCGGCAGGTTGTAGAGAGTGTAAAAGACTACGCCATTTTTACGCTCGATACGAATGGATTGATCACAAGCTGGAATTTGGGCGCCGAGAGAATCTACCGCCTACCAGCCAAGGAAGCGATCGGGCAACATTTTTCAACTTTTTATTCTCTAGAAGAGGCCGCCAACGGAAAACCTGAGAAAATCCTGGCAACAGCAGCCAGGGATGGGCACTGTGAAGAAGAGAACTGGCGGCAAAGGAAGGACAAGACAAAGTTTTGGGCCAACGTCGTCGTTACAGCTCTGACCGATGAAGAGGGTAACCTGACAGGTTATTCAAAGGTCGTCCGCGACATGACCCGGCGGAAGATTGCTGAAGATGAGCTTCAACGTCAGAGCCAGTTTATTAAGCTACTGCAAGAGGTATCCGTAGCTGCTAATGAGGCCTCATCCATCGATCAGGCTCTCGAGTTTGCAGTTAAAAGTATTTGCGAGGCCACTCTATGGAATATTGGCCATGTTTACATGTTGGAAGGTGAAGAGCCCGAAGAACTGGTGTCCAGGGATATCTGGTACATGGATCAAGATCGCTTTGAGGAGTTTCGTCTCCAGACAGGCCACTACCGTTTCCAAAAAGGACAGGGATTACCCGGAATGGTATTGGAGCGCAATGCTCCGGTATGGATTGCAGATATATCAGCGCACGTTAATTTCCTACGGTCAGAACTGGCAAAAAAGTGCCAGATTGTGATGGGGTTCGGCTTCCCAATCCAGGTTGGTCGACAGGTAGTTGGAGTACTTGAGTTCTTTTCTGAAAAGGTTGACAAGCCTGATGACCAGCTTCTGGAAATCATGAAGAATATTGGCACCCAGTTGGGTAGGGTCGTCGAGAGGAAGCAAGCGGAAGTTGCATTAAGAAATAGTGAAGCTCGCTTCCGAGCCATATTCGAGGAAGCTGCATTAGGTATAGAATTAATATCTTTAGATGGAAAGATATTGGAATCCAACCCAGCCATCACCCAAATGCTTGGATATGAAGCAGATGAGCTGCGCCAGGTAACCTCTCAGGACGTGCACCATCCGGCAAATTCGATCGCTACAATCGAGCTCTTTCAAGAGCTGCGTGCAGGCAAGCGAGATTCTTACAGGTTAGAACAGCCTTATATCCGCAAGGATGGCCGTCTAGGATGGGGCCGGTCCTATGTTTCACTCGTGCGAGGCTCAAACGGGGAACCAAAATTTGCCATTGGGATGCTCGAAGACATCACAGAGCGAAAACAAATGGAGGCTGAACTTGCAGAGCTTCAGAGGCGATTGATGGAAGGTCGAGAGACCGAACGTTTACAGCTGGCCCGGGAACTTCATGACGGTCCTATACAGGATCTATACGGCATATCTTTCCTCTTAAAAGCCTTTTCAGAGAACCTTCCCGCTCAAGTTGATCCCCAATCCACAGACGATTTCATGAAGATGTTAACCAATGTCATCAGCACATTGCGTACGATCTGCGGAGAACTTCGCCCACCTGTATTGGCGCCCTTCGGCCTGGCAAAGGCTATCCGTTCTCATGCTGAAAGCTTCCAAGAGGCATATCCCAGCTCTCGGGTACAATTGGATCTGATGACAGATGCTCCTGAATTGCCTCAACAAGTGCAGCTGGTATTGTTCCGGATTTACCAACAAATCTTAAACAACGTCGCCAAGCACGCCAATGCAACTCATATAATTGTCCGATTCTCGGTAACCTCAGAAGAGGCCATCTTGCAAGTAAAGGATGATGGGACCGGGTTTATCATGCCAGCTCGATGGATCGAGCTGGCTCGTAAGGGACATATGGGGTTAGTAAGCGCAAGCGATCGTGCACGGGCAATCGGTGGTCAATTGAAGGTGGAATCTAAACCAGGAAAGGGTACAATAGTCACCGTACATGTGCCCTATGCTGTAGAGCACTAAGGGTTTTGTCAAGATTGGTCACTTTTAGAAGTGGAGGGATTGTATGCCTAGACAAAGCGTAAAGCGTGCTTACCCAAGTAAAGTTCCAGTAAAAATCTGAATGGTTATGGGGATAGTTGGAGGAGAAGATATGCCACCTATAAATGTGGTTTTAGCGGATGACCATCCCGTGGTAAGGGCTGGTATTCGCAATTTGTTGGAACAAGCGTCTGATATCGTTATTGTCGGTGAAGCGAGTGATGGGAACGAGACCATTAAAATCGTGGAAGAGCTTGGTCCAGACGTGCTCCTCCTGGATATGGAGATGCCTGGAATCAGTGGAAGTGAAGTCGCACAACACCTAATGAACTCGGGATCTAAAGTACATATCCTGGCTTTGAGCGCCCATGATGACAAAGAATACATCCAGGAATTGTTGACAAGTGGAGCTGCCGGGTATCTGGTAAAAGAAGAAGTTCCAGAGGCCATTATCGAGGCGGTTCGAGGGGTATCACGGGGAGAGCGAGGCTGGTTAAGCCGCCGCGTCGCAGCTCAGATGTCTGCCTGGATGCAGGAAGGGGAACAGGATCGCAAGGGGTTAACTACAAGAGAGGTGGAAGTATTGCAAGCTGTTGTGGCAGGGAAAACCAACCAGGAAATTGGATTAGCCTTGGGAATTAGTGAAAAGACGGTGGAGAAACATCTGGAAGGAGTCTTTGCTAAGCTGCAGGTAGCTTCAAGAGTAGAGGCTGCGGTCAGAGCTGTAAGAGAAGGATGGCTTTAACTGGAGGAAGTCGTTAGCGGGCTGGATTTACTTCCAGCCCTTTTTTTTCGGTGGGAAACCCTTTATTAAGGTAGTAGGGGAATCCCTAGCATTGCTACCGGAACACTCCCTATTGTAGGGTCTCATTTGAATGAGTATAGTTAATAGAGACAAGCCGTGAATATATTTATGGGGGGAAGATCGGGAGAAAGGCATGAGTCGGAAGAAAAAATCCTATCTGAAAGGCGTACTATACGGCAGCCTGATTGGAGCTGGGCTTGCTCTCGCCTACTCACCAAGAAGAGGCGAAGAATCCCAGGCACTCTTGCGTGAGGTAGCTGAAGAGACACGTCAACGAGCTGAAGAATTTTCTCGGAAGGTTACAGACCAATCGAGTGAATGGGGAAAGCTTGGAGGAGATCTATATTCAGAAGGAAAAGTATTGGTCGAGGGTGCGATTGAAAGGATAATGGAAAGCATTCGTAGCCTCAGACAAGATATTTACTGAGCATTAGCAGGTGAAAACACATGGAAACCATACGAGTAGTCCTTGCTGACGACCACCCACTAATGAGAAGGGGCATTTGTTGCATGCTCAACAAAAAAGAGGATATAGAGGTAGTGGGGGAGGCCAGAGATGGCTATGAAGCTTTATCTCTGGTGCATGACCTCAATCCTGACGTACTTTTGCTGGACATGGAGATGCCAGGATTGCAAGGTATGGAAGTAGCGAAAGAGCTAGAGGCAGCAGGATCTAGCGTTCCTATCCTGGCCTTGAGCGCTTACGACGACAAGCAGTATATTCTGGGAATCCTTGCAACCGGAGCGGCCGGTTATTTGACTAAAGAGGAATTACCCGAAACGATTGTAAGTGCAGTACGTGGGGTCGCCAGGGGAGAAAGCGGTTGGGTGAGCGAGAGAGTGGCGGAATATTTGCAGAGTTGGCAAAAACACCAACAATAAGAGTAGGGAAATCCCTACCAATAAATCGGCAAACCCCCCATTGCTCGCACTCAAGGATAAGCTTATAGTTTATAAAGGTTAACAAATACAACTTAGAATGAAATAACAGGAGGAAATAATGAACGAGGATGTTCTTAAGGGAAAATGGAAGCAACTTAAAGGCGAAATAAAGATGCGCTGGGGCGACCTGACGGACGATGAGGTCGACATGATCGATGGACAGCGCGACAAATTAATCGGCAAACTTCAGGAAAGATACGGCTATACCCGTGACCGAGCGGAACGCGAAGTCGACGATTTCGTCAACGAGTCCGACCGTCACTAAAATTGGTTCAATAGATGAAGCAGGAATCTCTTGAAAATCTTGCAAACCAATCAACTCCACTATCAAGGACATATGAACCTGAGAGTCACAAGCCATTTCAGAAACACCGGGATATCGTAAAGGGATATACCCTATGGGATTACTCTCTTGGATCATTATCGGGATGATAGCGGGTTGGCTCGCCGGATTGATTATCAAAGGCTCCGGACATGATATGGCAGGAGATATCTTGCTCGGGATTATCGGCGCTATCGTTGGCGGGTTCTTAGCCGGAGCGCTCTTTGATATCCCGCAACCAATCATCGGCCTCAATTTCACTACCATCGTAATGGCTTTTCTTGGTACTGTGATTGTGGTCACTCTTATCAGAGCGTTATCAGGGCGGCCTATTGTATAGGTAGCACTGGTCATGCCAGTAAACCAAATTTTCAAGGGAGTAGGCGACAGATTTATCTTTTGACCTACTCCCTATTTTTTAGCGAAAAAGAACAGGAAATTACGAGGTGATGAAAATGGCAAAGAAAATTACGCATCTAGAACAGTTATTAGTAGACCAACTAAAGGATCTGTATAGTGCAGAAAAACAATTAGTAAATGCGCTCCCAAAAATGGCCCGTGCGGCTTCTTCAGAAGATCTTAAGAAAAGCTTCGAACAGCATCTAGAAGTTACCAAAACACAGGCGGACAGGATTGAAGAAATTTTCAATGCCAAAGGCCTGGAAGGCAGCCCGCGCGGGAAAAAGTGCGTGGGCATGGAAGGTTTGATCAAAGAGGCAGAAGAGATAATGCAGGAGGATATGGAGTCGGATGTAATGGACGCCGGCTTGATCGCGGCTGCCCAAAAAGTAGAACATTATGAGATTGCAAGCTACGGCACAGCTCGCACTTACGCTCAAACCTTAGGACATATGGATGCTGCAAGGCTGCTGCAAAAAACGCTGGATGAGGAATCGATGACGAACGAAAAATTGACCAAGTTGGCAGAGAGCCATATTAATGTTGAAGCGACAAAATAAACGATGGTTATAAGGAGTAAATGTAATGGCTTATTGTGAAGTATGCGGAAACCATTACGATAAATCCTTCAATGTAGTCATACAAGGTAAATCACATACCTTTGACTGCTTTGAATGCGCAATTCACGCTCTTGCACCAACCTGCGAGAACTGCGGAGTGAAGATTATCGGTCACGGAATGGAAAAAAACGGCACCTTTTATTGCTGCGCTCATTGCGCGGAAGCCAAAGGTGTAAAAGAACTAGAGGACCGTGCTTGAACGGTCTATGAAAGCGTATCGGGGGGAATGAAAGGAACAATATTAACGTCTCCGGGTCGGGGGCAGGGGTACTCTGTACCAATGCAAATAGTTCGGGAGTGGTTATCAAATCGAATGATCCCGTCCGAGAGTAACAGTATGAATTTACCGACCACGAACGTAGTCCTTGCAGATGACCATCCTAGAGTACGGGCAGGTATTCGAAATCTACTCGAAAACGCTCCCGATATTGTTGTGGTTGGCGAGGCAGAAAACGGAATCGAAGCTATATCACTCGTAGAAAAACTATCCCCGGATGTGTTGGTGGTGGATATGGAAATGCCCCATTTAAACGGCAACGAAGTGGCTGCTCGTCTCAGGGAAAAAGGTTCGCAAGTACGAATCCTGGCTTTGAGCGCCCATGACGACCGCCACTATATCATGGGCATGTTCAAGAGTGGGGCAGCCGGATATCTTACCAAAGACGATGTTCCCGAAGTCCTTGTCCAAGCCATCCGGGGCATCGCCCAGGGCGAAGAGGGGTGGGTGAGCAAGCGAGTTGCAGTAAAGCTCACTACAAGATATGAAAATCTCGAGAAGCTGAAGTTTACAACTCTTGAGATGGAGATTCTCAAATTTCTTGGTGAAAAGAAGACCAACATAGACATCGCCACGCGACTGGGGAGGGAAGAAAAGATTGTAGAGCAGTATATTGAGGGATTGTGTCACAAGCTTAGGGTGGATTCCAGAATTGCTCTGATTGCAAAAGTAATCAGTGAAAACCTTGCTTAAGCAGTCTCCTCCTCATAAGGGGAATCCCTACCTGGCAAACAGGAACATTCCCCATTGAGGAGCCCCACGTTCACAAGTATATTGAAATAAATTCAAACACTACTCCTCGTCTGTATCCAATCACAAATAAATACGGTTCGGATCGAGGAGTCGCACAGAACAAAATAATACTAGAAGGAGAGATACTAATGACCCAGCATATGGAAAAAGAGAAGAATGCAATGTCGGTCATGACGGCTTTTATCGTTGGCGGGCTGATCGGAGCAGGTATTGCCCTATTATTGGCACCCCAATCTGGAGAAGACACCCGCAAGCTGATCAAGCAGCAAGCTGAGGAGACTCGCCATCGTGCTGAAACAGCAGCCGATGACCTGATCCACCAGACGCGGGAAAAAGCAGAAGATCTGCGCAAACAAGGCAAGCAGATGGCAGAACGCGGCCGCTCGACCGTTGAGGAAGAGCTGAGGCGCCACTAACCGGGTTTTACCTTTTACACAAGGAGAAGGATGATGACAAGGACAGTTGTAGCCTTATATGATAATTTCGAACATGCCAATGCCGCGATCAGAGACCTGGTGGATAATGGTTTTTCACGGGATGAAATCAGCTTGATGGCAAGCGATCCGGAAAATGAATACAGCCGGTATATCGGCGCAACCCCGGAAGAGGAAGCCAGTGGGACCGCCCAGGGAGCAGGTGTAGGAGCCGGAATTGGCGCAGTGGTAGGCGGCCTGGGAGGCCTTCTGGTAGGCTTAGGCGCGCTGACCATTCCTGGGATCGGCCCCATCATTGCGGCCGGACCCCTGGCGGCTGCCCTGACCGGCCTGGCGGGAGCCGGAGCCGGTGCAGTAGCTGGTGGAGTTACCGGGGGATTACTCGGCGCTTTGGTCGATATGGGCATACCTGAAGATACCGCCCAATATTATGCCGAAGGCGTCCGGCGAGGAGGCCACCTGGTCACGGTACGGACAGCGGATCATATGTCCGACAGAGCCGTTGATCTTCTCAACCGGCATAACCCGGTAGACATCAACGAGCGCTCTACATCCTGGCGAGAGGCCGGATGGCAGGGTTTCAACGAGCAAGGCGAGCCTTATGCCCGTCGAGAAGCCGATTTGGGGCGCCGTACCGTTCAAGAAGAAGCTATGCGGACTGAGGGTTATGAGAGCAGGATGGACATGAGCTCGGATTATGGTGATTTTGATACCTACGATCCTCGCTTCCGCGACCACTTTACCAACAGCATGTACGGTCCTACCTATACCTACGACCAGTACCGCCCGGCCTACCGTTATGGTTATGACCTGGCGACAGACGAGCGTTACCGGGATTATCGGGACTGGCGAGATATCGAAGGGGAAGCTCGCCAACGGTGGGACGAAAGAAACCCAGGCACATGGGAAGAGTTCAAAGAAGCAGTACGGCACGCCTGGGAAGAAGTTAAAGATACTGTCAGATAATTTATAAAGACAAGTAGGACAGCAATTTCAGTCTAGACCGTCACCCGCCGGAAGTTGCCGGTGAATGTGTAAAACAAGGGAGGTGATGGATCAAAAAATTGAAGAACGCAGGTACTGTTATAAGATAGAGATAGAAGAAACGATCGTAAGAAATAGAGATGACCAAACGACATAAGTAACAGATTCAAAGCGGTGCGGGTTTTATTCCAGCCCGCACCGCCACTCGTTGATCAAGGATCATCTCTACGAGGGGAAAATGGACCATATCCTGGATTCCACCAAACATGACAAGGTAATCAAAAGACTCGAAGCTCCTGAAACCCAAGAAATGGCCAGCAAGATAACATTAATTGGTATCTTCATGGCGATATTCACAGCTTTCGTTTCAGGAAATATCAACCGTAAGCATGGTCGAAGGGAATACCATATGAAACCTTTCGATTGGCTACAGTTAATATTATCGACCTTGCGTTTGGGAAGACTGATCGCATTCGATCGGGTAGCCGATCCGATCCGCAAACCTTTTACTGAAACGGTGCCAGACGAAACCGGCGCAGGAGAGACCGTGGAAGCCCGCGGCACAGGTTTAACCTACTCCATCGGCCAGCTTATCTCCTGCCCTATCTGTGCGGGCACCTGGGTGGCTGCTGCCCTGGTGTATGGAATGCAAGTATTACCAGGCCCGACAAAAATTTTTATCGCTATTATGAGCACGATTGGAGCGGCGGAATTCCTCAATTCTGTGACCGAGGCATTCAGCTGGACTGCGCAAGCTGCCCGCAAATTTGCAGGGCATAAAGACTAATCCTTTTGTATCGGTTCGGAGATATTCTATGACAGAACAAGTCACTCGAACAATTATTGTGAAGGCAGATACTAAGAAGGCTTTTCAAGCATGGGCAAATTTCGAAAATTTTCCCAGGTTTATGGAACATGTAAAATCAGTAAGAATGACCGGACCAAAGACCAGCCACTGGGAGGTTGAAGGTCCTCTGGGAAAAACGGTGGAATGGAACGCAGAAACCACTACCATAGACGACAATAAACGCATCGGTTGGAGTACAAAAGACAATGAAGGGTCAGATGTCACTACCAGCGGTCAGGTTACCTTCAACTCGTTGCCCCATGGAGAGACGGAGGTAACAGTTACCCTCCAATATAAGCCCCAGGCAGGAGCGGCCGGCAACCTGGTGGCCAAGCTGTTAGCCAACCCAGAAAAACAATTGGAAGAAGATCTACAAAACTTCAAGAAGTACATCGAGGGTATGGAAGAGCGGATTAACTGAAAATCTCGAGGCAGACCTAGATAATTTTAAGACCCTGTTGGAGAAAGGGGAAATACCAAAGGCAGCCAAGAAATAAAATGATTGGCTAAATGAGGAGGAAATACGAACAGATGCGAAAGACTTTGACTTATGCCCATATATCGGGTATCCCATTGAAAGTCCATGTTAATTGGTTCCTGATCATGGGCCTGGTCACCTGGTCTTTATCAGCAGTTTACTTCCCGTTCCTGTATCCTGAATGGCACTCATCCATATACTGGCTGATTGGATCTACTGCTTCTTTACTGTTCTTCGCGTCTGTTCTGGCGCACGAACTGGGACATGCCATGATAGCCATCAGAGAAGGAGTAGGGGTAAACAGCATCACACTATTCATTTTTGGCGGTGTTGCGCATATCGCTAATGAGCCGCCAGATGCAGATTCGGATTTCCGCATCGTGGTCTCCGGTCCATTCACAAGCGTGACTTTAGGAGCTGGCTTTTATATGCTTGGTTTGGGAACGACAGCTTTACCTCCCATTAGCGAAGTATCCTTTTACCTGGCCTATATGAACTTCTTGCTGGCTTTATTTAACTTGATCCCGGGCTTCCCATTGGATGGAGGACGTATCTTTCGCGCCTTGATATGGAAAATCAGTGGCGATTATGTCAAAGCCACCCGTTGGGCTACCGTTGGTGGTTTCGGAATTTCCCTCCTGTTTGCCTTACTTGGATTTGGCGTGCTTTATGCTGGCAGCGTCTTAGCTGGCCTTTGGCTGGTCTTTGTCGGTGGGTATTTGGGTTTTGTAGCCCACGATAGCTATCGCCAGGCAAAGCTGACGGACCATTTTCGGGAAAGGATCGGAGAGGATCAACAACAAGATAACGAAAAGTTTACTCTTCAGCTCAAGGTCTCTTCAAGAGCCTACGGGACCGTTTTCATCCCAACAGGAGCTGGGGATTCAGAGCATGAGATTGAGAAGAAAGAGAGTAGAAATGAACGATAAATTAAATCATGAAAATCAGCCTTTAGATCAGACGCATGATCAGCAAAGATATGGGGAGACAGAAGAGCCAACCACCAGGCGTGGTTCTGCTCAGGTCTTCCAGACGGATGGAGATGAGCATGCGATCAACACACAAAGTATAAAAGGTATGCCTATCGTTAGCATTCAGGATGGCAAAAAGATTGGAACTGTGTCGGATGTCGTAATCGACGCGGACAAACTCCAAGTAGCAGGCTTGATCTTGTCCAAGGGATCGTTATTCGACCGGGAAACAATAATGATCCCGGCTGAGCAAATCCAGGTGTGGGGCCAGGATGTCATCCTGGTCCATTGGAATGAGGCAAGCAACGAACAGATGAGCATACCGGAAGGGAAACGTTGGTTGCACGCGGATGATAATCTGCGTGGGCGTTATGTTGTGAGTGTGGACGGAACAAGGATCGGCCAGATCAACGATATCACCATCCACCCATCAGGCAAGCTAATGGCCTACCAGCTTTCCCAAGTCTATATCGACGGTCCTCTACAGGAAACGAAAAGGATCAATGTCAACTCCACACACTCCCTGGGTGAGGATGTCCTCATCGTAAACTCCGTGCAAGACCTGTAGGGATCGTTTTAGGGAGGAACGCATGCAGCTCGAGCAAAAAGTTGCTCTTGTTACCGGGGGTGGTTCTGGGATTGGGGAAGCTGCCGCTAAGTTGTTGGCTAAAGAAGGCGCACGGGTGGGAGTACTCGGACGCACAGAATCCGAGCTACGGAAAGTGTGCCAGGATATTGAAACTATGGGGGGCAGGGCAATACCACTGGAGGCAGATATTTCCAAGCCGGACGAAATGAAAAGGGCAGTTGAGGATATTATTTCCGAGTGGGACAGGCTGGATATCGTATTTGCAAACGCAGGGATCAATGGGGTTTGGGCGCCACTCGAAGAGTTGGAACCAGATGACTGGGACCAAACCCTGGAAGTAAATCTCAAAGGAACCTACTTAACTGTTAAATACGCGCTGCCTTATCTAAAAACCCGGGGCGGTTCTGTCATCGTTACCTCATCAGTGAATGGAACACGCATGTTCAGCAATACTGGTGCAACCGCATATGCATCTTCCAAGGCCGCTCAGATCGCTTTTACGAAGATGATTGCGGTGGAGCTAGGCGAGTACAAGGTGCGCGTGAACGTCATCTGCCCGGGCTGGATAGAGACAGAGATCGATGAGAATACAGAGAAGAGAGGTACGGAAAACCTGGGCAAGCGAGTAGAATATCCGGAAGGAACTATTCCCCTGACGGATGGAAAGCCTGGAACCTCTGAACAGGTTGCCCAATTGGTATTGTTCCTGGCATCGGATGCATCCAACCATATCACCGGCACCGAGATATGGATCGATGGTGGACAATCCCTGCTGCAAGGGTGAGTTCGGCAGAGTAGAAGAGAAATAGCAAAAAATTTTGTTGAAGTTCATTCAATAAGGTTCAATAATTTCTTATGTTTCTGGCTCAAATTTTCGCTACAATAGAATCATCCATTGGTGGAGCTTTGGATGCTCCGGTTGTATAGAAAGGGGGCCGAGGCGATACCGGGATTATGAAACTATCAATGGAGAGGATTCTATAGCCTTGCGGCGGTTTACGCTATGCCAGGGGGAGCACAAGGGCAGCCTCCGCAAGGCTATAGACTGGGGTTCAAATCGTTCATAGGGAGCATGCCTTCGCCTCCCTAATTGAGATGAACTTTTTAAGAAACGAACGGGGATAGGTCAAGGGACCTGTCCCCGTTCGTTTCTTAGCGGTAGGGCCGCAGGCGAAATTCTGGAAGAACACATCCGGCTGGCAAGGTAACCCTCCCGGCCCGGAAAATCACCTTCCGATGGAGCACCAACCCCAACCAGCCGTCCTAGTTGTGGATACTGCCCCGCCATATGGGATAGGAAAGCCTTTACAACCGGTTTCAAATGAACGGTATCGTTCCAGACAATCTTCAGCGTACGACGTAACCGAAAATCTTTAATAGGAAGCGCCTGCAAACGGCCACTCAATTGGTCTGGTGCTACGGCCCATTCGGGCAGGATCGTCACGCCCATACCCGAGGCGACAGCCTGTTTGATCGCCTCAGGGTTATCGAATTCGGCGATAATCCGAGGAGACACACCTTCCTGGTGAAGAAGCTTATCCACCCAGCTACGCGTATGGCTGCCACTCAACCGCGTGATGAAGGGCACACCATCCAGGGCCTCCAGCGAAATATCTGTCTGCCCCCACCATGGGTGGCCCGCTCCGATAACGACGAATAACTCTATCTCTTGCAATACAAGCATTTCTAAGGGCGGCTCTACGACGAGCTCACCCTCCACAAAACCCACATCTAGCTTCTCAGCCAACAAGTCGCTTGCTATCTTGGCGGTGGTAGCAGTGGATACGATAGTTGCCAGGTTTGGGTATAGCTTCTGAAAACCTTGTATCCAGCCTGGAACCCAATAGACGCCAGCTCCCGGTGTTGCCCCAATCATTACCTGACCGCTTGCCAGGCCGTCCAGGTTGGCCACAGCACTTTCCGCATCAGCCACCATGCGCAAGATGCAGCGTGTGTAATCCAAGAGCACCTCCCCGGCTGCGGTCAGGGTAACCCCACGAAAACCACGCTTAAACAGCTGGGTTTCAAGGCCGGCTTCTAAATCCCGGATATGCTGGCTGACGGCCGGCTGGGTAAGCATCAATCGCTCAGCGGCCTGGCTGAAGCTACCAACCATGGCAACGGTGTTGAAGATCTCTAACTTGTAAAGACTGAGCACGAACACCTCCCATACGAAAGACTCTTATATAAGGAAAAGCTTATACCTATTATAAATGAACCGCTCCTTGTTGGAAGGTAACCTCTCAAGTAGAATAGCATCAAATCATACAGAAACTGTCATGATTAAGGAGAGGGAAAATGTATTTACAGCAATTTTTTATCGATGGCCTCGGTTGCGCTTCCTACCTGGTTGGATGTGAGGCAAAAGGGGTGGGGGCCGTTGTAGACCCGGATCGCGAAATCAGTAAATATATCCATGCGGCAGCATCCCGCGGATTGAAGATTACACATATAATCGAAACTCACCTTCACGCCGACCATGTCTCGGGAAATACCGACCTGAGCCAACGTACCGGTGCGGACATTTACCTGCACGAGGATGCTGGGGCAGCGTTCCCCCATAAGACCCTGCAAGAGGGTGACGTATTTAAGCTGGGCAATCTCAACCTGCACGTACGGCATACCCCTGGTCACACTCCGGAGAGCATCACCTTGCTGGTTAGCGACACGACTCGCTCCGAACAGCCCTGGCTGGCGCTGACCGGCGATACGCTGTTTGTTGGAGATGCCGGACGACCGGACCTGGTAGGGGTGGAAGCAGCTCAGCAGCTGGCTGGACAGATGCACGAAAGCCTGTTCAAGAAAATCGTGCCTTTGGATGACAGCTTAATGATCTACCCTGGTCATGGAGCCGGGTCGCTCTGCGGGAAATCTATTGGATCGATGCGCTCTACCACACTCGGATATGAGAAGAGAACAAATCCAGCGCTGGCGCCAAGAGAAAAGGACGAGTTTGTACAGTTTGCAACCAGCAACCTGCCCGAACAGCCGGGCAACCACAAGCGGATAAAATCGATCAACAGGGAAGGCCCCAAACCCCTGGGCGAAATAAAGCTGAAACCTTTATCGATCGACGAGTCGATCCCGCATTTCCGGCGCGGTGCAGCAATGCTGGATACCCGGCCAAAGCACGCTTTCGTCGAAAAGCATGTCCCTGGCGCGGTACACCTGGAAGCAGACGAGCAGCTGAGCAATAAGATCGGTTTCATCCTGCCACCCGAGTTGCCCATCGTTCTGGTAGTGGAAAATGAAGAAGCCTACCGCCAGGTCGTATATAGCCTGGCGCGGGTAGGGTATGACCAGGAAGTAGCTGGTTACCTTGCAAACAGCCTGGAAGAGTGGGAGGCTAGAGGCCTTCCCGTTACCAGCGGGGATATCGAGGATATCAACGTTGAGCAGTTAGATGACTTGCTGAAAAACACGAACGGTAGCAAGCCTGTCATCCTGGACGTGCGAGAACCGTGGGAGTACCAGCAAGGACATATCCCCGGCGCCATCCTGGCGCCCCTGGGCAGCTTGAGCTCCCGGATTGTGGAGCTGGACACGAGCCGACCAGTAGCCGTCGTATGCGCAACAGGCAACCGCAGCCAATCTGCTACTGCTTTATTGGGCCAGAAGAAATTCGAAAAAATCTACAACGTGCTCGGCGGCACAATGGCCTGGATGCAACAAGGCCTTCCGTTAGAACGCTAAATCAACCACGGAAAGTATCTTTACTAAAGAGGAGACATAATGAACCTGTTCTCTCAATTCTTCAACGCGGGTAATTCTCAAATTGACGCTGTCCAAGCCCAAATAAGGCTAAACAAGAGTCCGAAACCTTTACTATTGGACGTCAGGCAGCCGGAAGAATATAAAAATAGGCATATCCCGGGCTCCAAACTGATACCCTTAGGAGAGTTAGGGAAGCGGATCAAGGAGCTGCCTGGTAACCGAGAAATTATCTGCATCTGCCGGTCAGGAAACCGTAGTCGCTCGGCTACACAGCAACTGATCGCAGCGGGATATAAGGCCAGCAATCTAAAAGGGGGAATGATCAGCTGGTCTCGGCACGGGTTACCGGTAAGAAAGGGCAACCCGCGCTAATGCCAGATCTTCCGCTCTCCCTGGCGCTAGGTTTTGGCATTGGGGTATCTCTAGGCCTCCTGGGGGGAGGAGGCTCTATCCTAACCGTCCCAGCGCTGGTATATATTATCGGCCAGACTCCCCAAGCAGCGGTAACGACCTCCCTGGCGATTGTCGGCGCCAACAGCGCATTGGGAGCTTATTTCCATAATACCCAGGGCAGTCTGAACTGGAAAATAGCGCTGGTTTTCGGGGGAGCGGGGATGGGGGTGGCCTACCTGGCGGCCGGTCTTTCGGGTCTGTTCCCACCAGCCGCTTTGCTGGTGCTGTTCGCCGTACTGATGATTGTTATCAGTTTGATCATGCTCTTGCAACGCAAGGGAGTTGAGCAACAAGACAAACAAGCCAGATGGCCGGTGGTCATCGTTACAGGGGCTGGTGTAGGACTTTTGACCGGCGTCTTGGGCGTTGGAGGGGGATTTTTGATCGTCCCTGTTTTGGTCATGCTGGTCGGGCTACCAATGTACCAGGCGGTTGGGACTTCTCTCGTCATCATCGCCGCCAACAGCGTTGCAGGCTTCATTGGACACCTGGGGACGAGCTTGCTTGATCTGTCACTGACGCTGGTCTTTGTCGCAAGCCCCGGCGAATGTTCCTGCCCCGCGGCTTTCGACAAAGACCAGCTTCACTGTCAGATCCAGCCAGATCGTC
>CAZAQS010000043.1:19796-25055 GCA_964486825.1 uncultured Anaerolineaceae bacterium
AGCGGCCTGGCAGGAACATTCGCCGGAGCTCGCCTGGCGAAGCGCATTCCAGCGCAGCTGCTCAGGCAAATCTTCGCCGTCTTTGTCCTGGGGCTTGCCATCTACCTACTGGCAGACAACCTTCCCAAACTTTAATGCACAACTTACTTCTTTAGAGCAACTTGCATAAGCTGCTGGATGCGAGGGATCATGCCGGCCGGATCCGGATGCAAGCCTTCGATCAGCAAAGCGCTTTCATAAATCTGCTCAATGATCAGCTGGCTTAACTCCTCCTTTGGTGGTATGTCTTTAAGGTGAAGCAGGATTGGGTGGCGCGGGTTAAGCTCCAGGATCTTTGCTGGAACTTCAAAGTCACGGTCCATCATCCGGTAGACACGCTGCATTTCCTGGTTGAGGACGCCTTCAGGATCCACCAACCTGGCAACAGAGTCCGAGAGACGGCTGCTTGATTTTACGGCGGATACACGTTCTCCCAACTGTTCCTGGAAGCGTTGCGCCAGGACCTCAAAGTCATCACCGGAAATAGCGGGGCTGTCCTCGGCCTGCTCCTCTTTTGCCTTTTCAGGCAACTCAAGGTCTGCAGCGGATACATTCTGAAACTTAAAGCCCTCGTAGGTGGCCAGACCCAACGCCATGAAAGAGTCGATGGGATCGGTGAACATAATGACATCATAACCCTCCCTCTTGAAGTAATCCAGGTGGGGGCTGCGTTGGATCGAGCGAGCATCATCACCAAGCAGGAAGTAAAGGGCCTTTTGACCGGGTTTCATGCCGCCTACGTAATCGTCGAGAGATGTCCATTTATCTGTATGCCGGATGGTGCGGAAACGCAGAAGCGGGAATAGCTTTTCACGCTCCGCATGATCGGTAGCGATACCTTCTTTGATATATCTTCCGAATTCCTCCCAGAAACGCTCGAACGATTCTGGTTTCTTCTTGGCCGAGTCCTTTAATGCATTTAGGAGTTGCCCGGTAAGTATTTTTTTCAATCGAGCCATCACTGCATTAGATTGGATAGCTTCTCGAGACACATTCAAAGGCAGGTCTTCAGAATCAACCACTCCCTGCACAAAACGCAAGTACTCTGGAAGCAATTCCTTGGTGTATTCCTGGATCAGGACCTTGCGAGAGTAAAGCTTAATTCCGTCTTCCTTCCTCAGAGAGAAGATCCCGCGCTCCGATCTAGGTGGAACGTAGAGAATGGAGTATACCTGCACAGGAGCGTCCGTAATTACATGCAGATGGAGGAGGGGTTCTTCTGTTTCGAGGGTGTATTGTTTGTAGAAATCTTTGTATTGCTCCTCTGTGACTTCGCGGGGAGCAGTTCGCCAAAGAGCCGTTTGACGGTTTACCTGGTCTTTAGACTCATTCAGATAAATTGGGAAAGCCACATAATCAGAATGTTTGCGGATAATTTCGCCTAAGCGATGCTCCTGGCTGAACTCAGAGGCATCCTCTTTGAGCTTGATCTGGATCGTTGTGCCGCGATTATTTTTTTCAGCAGGACTTAAGGTGAAAGTCTCTTCCCCGGTAGCATACCATTCTGTCGCTTGAGCCTGGGGCTGAAACGAGCGGGAAGTGACTCGCACCCATTCAGCCACCATGAAGACCGAGTAGAAACCCACGCCAAATTGTCCAATGACATCTGAGAGTTTAGCATCCTTGTCTTTAGCAGCCTCCAGGAAGGCACTTACGCCGGAGTGGGCGATAGTCCCCAGGTTTTCGACCAGCTCCTCTTGGGTCATGCCGATGCCGGTATCATGGATTGTGAGAAGCCGCTCGTTTGAGTCTGCTTGAATGTGTATTGCAAGCTCTGCATCCGGATCGAGCACATCCCTGTTGGTTAGTATTTCAAAGCGCATGCGGTTTAAGGCATCCGAAGCATTCGAAACCAGCTCGCGTAAGAAAATTTCCCTTTCTGTATAAAGAGAGTGCACCAGGATATTCAAGAGCTGGCGAATTTCTGCTTTAAAGGGGATAGCGGCCGGTTCTGAAACTGCTGTATTTTCGACTTGGTCACTCATATCTACCCTCCGATGAACCTTGATTTTACGGTATATTTTTACCGCAAGAGTGTTAAAAGAACGTTAGATCAAAACAGTTTATAGCACAAAACAGAGTGCTTTGTTTTTATGGATCAAGGCATTTACTCTCTGCCATTTTAGAATTAACATCCTTCTTACAAACCACTTGCGTTTTTCTTATCTCTTGCGCTTATGATGATGATGCGTTGAACGAAAAACAGCATTGAGCTAGAAGCTATATGAATAAGTTAGTATATCCTATGATGAGGAGGAAAAAATGAATCGTAGATTTAGGACCCCCACAGTATGGCAGGAAATGGACCGCTTACAGCGAGAAATGGACCGTCTCTTTCGAGCAAATTCCGCCAACCGGCTTGGAACTGGTGGATACCCGGCGATGAATATTTGGAGCAACGAGGACAGCGCCGTCATTACGACTGAGCTACCCGGTATCAACCTGGATGATGTTGACATCAGCGTTGTAGGTGACACCTTGACGCTGTCCGGACGGAGGATGCCTGAGGAACTTAGTGAAGGTGCTCGGTATCACCGGCAAGAACGTGGCTTTGGCAAGTTTACTCGTAGCATTAAGCTGCCTTACACAGTGGATGGCGATAAAGTAGAGGCTACCTACAACCGTGGTGTTTTGAGCATTACTCTGCCGCGCGCGGAATCAGACAAGCCTCGCAAGATCCAGGTTCGCAGCGCCTGATACCGGAAATCATTGATCCAATTGTCTAATGGAGGTGAGTAAAATGGATAACCAGAATCAAGCTTTAGAAGCTGAAAAGCAAGAAATTACGAACATGGACGAGACCGAGCGCACACGGGACAGGCAATGCTTCATCCCCCGCGCCGATATTTATGAAGACGATGACCATATCATCCTGCTAGCCGATATCCCTGGGGCGGATGAAAATTCAACCGATATCACCCTGGAAAAGAACGTTTTGACGATTAACGCCAACGTGGATTGGAATATGCCAGAGGATTACGGGCTTAATTACGGTGAGTACGGGATTGGCGATTACCAGCGCAGCTTCACCCTTTCTGACGAAATCGATCGAGAAAACATCGCAGCGACGGTAGCAAACGGGGTCCTGCGCCTTCAACTCCCGAAGGCCGGACCAGCTAAGACGAAAAAGATCAGCGTTAGATCTGGCTAACCTGTCCAGTATCGCGGAAGAAAATCAATCATCAGGGTTTCAGGTACAAACACCTGGCGCCCTGATTTTTGTTTATCAAATCAGCCTTCAATACCATCGGATCCGAGGATGTCCTCATCGTAAGTCATTTTGACAACCTGGCCAGGCTCCAGGACAAGGAAATCCTCTTCCCAATCTGCGCGCAAGAGACGACGAATTAAGACAAGGTCACCTGCCATACGTTCGAACGACCAGCCGCGACGTTCGGCCTCCTGGCGAGCGCGCTGCTCGACCGGAGAGGCATCTGCTATTCCCATATCGATGAATACGGCGCGCTGGTAGTGACTTTGCCAGGCCCCCATGGCTTCCATCAAATAGTCAGCGTTATCCTTGCCATATTTCGTGACATACTCTTCATACGCGGCTTCCAGGTCTGTATCTGTACCGGATCCCATGGAGAGGGAAGACCCCGAGCCGTCATCTCGCTCGATATAGTCATGGGAATACCAATAGGTACCGGGGAAATTCTCGAATTGATAAGTATAGCGCGCGCGGCTTCCCAAGAACAATGTGATGCAATCGTGCGCTTTGGGGATGACCAGTTTTACATCCCGCGCAACCAGGCCTGAAATTGCCTGACCACATAAGCCATACACCAGGGCCACTGCATCGTATCCCGCACCGACACATGCGTCAACCTGGGCCTGTAAGTGATCCCGCAGGTGCAGCGGGCGGTTGTGCAAACCGCGTTGGACCATCTCGATATCTACGATGTGGGGGGAATAAGCTGCCGCCAAATATGTTGGGCGGGCAAGGGCTTCACAAGCCAGGCATTTAATCCGCATAGAATTATTCCTCAATTTGTAATGAAGGGAAAATATATTCGTTGAATTATAAACCTTCTGGAGGCCAATAAATGATTGTAAACAGTCCAGGTTTTTGTTAGGGAATACCCTAGCTACCCTATGGAAAACCCTAATTGTTGCTGCGGATTTATCCAGTAGACTTAATCTATTCAGGGTTTGTCCGGGGTACCCAGGTGGGAATCTTAATGTATATTCGATGGGGAAGTTGAACGAAGTAAAGGTTTACGAGGAGGTTATATGTTGAAAAGAAAAGGATTTTTAATGACACTGGCTTTTACGGTCGTGCTCCTGGCTGCCACTGGCTGCGGACCGATAAATATCGTACCGGATACCGGCCCTGAAGATACACCCGCACTGGCGGGCACAGAATGGGCATTAGCCCGAATCAATAATCAAGAGCCGCTACCGGGAGCGGAAGTCACCTTGAGCTTTGAGGAGACCACCGCCGGTGGAATTTCAGGCTGTAACAGCTACGGCGGCGATTATACCGCTGGCACGGATGGGTCGTTATCCTTTGGTGAAATCGTGCAAACACTGGTCCTGTGCATGGAACCGGAAGGAGTAATGGAGCTGGAAGAGGAATACATCAATACCCTGCGCCTGGCGGATTCATACCAGGTGGTTGACGGCCGGCTGCAAATCACGGATCAGGCCGGGAATTCCATTCTGGAGTACGAGCGCCAGTAGGAATCCTCTTTTATCCCCGTATAAAAAACCCGGTGTGAGGGGCTATACCTGATATCGGCCAATCTTTTCGGCTAGCGGGACGAGCAGCTCCAGCTTCCAGGGCTCCACCCGTGGCGCTACCGAGCAGGCAGTGCTAAGGATATAGCCCCCACCCGGTTTCCCCTGGATAATGCGTTCACGGGCATGGTCGAGGATCTGCTCTGCCTTCGGGTATTTCAATAGCGACACGGAGTTCATATTACCCTTGATAAAGAGGCGGCCGCCGATCTCATTTTTCGCGTTCTCCAGCTCCACGTTGCCCAAAGGGGGTGGATCTAGCGTATCAACTCCCATTGTCCCGGTGGCCTCCATCAAATCCAAACGGTCACCGATCTTGCCACAGGTATGGGTATAAACGATCCCCCCAGCTTGCTTAACAGCTTCAACAACTCGAGCTTCGTACGGCAAGACAAAATCTGCGTACATCTTTCTGGATAGAAATGGACCTCCGGCAAAGGCTGAAGAGACCAACAAAGCGTCCACGCCGCGCTCGACCTG
>CAZAQS010000044.1:0-25049 GCA_964486825.1 uncultured Anaerolineaceae bacterium
GGAATGAATTATGTGGCGGTGCGAGAAGAGAGCGCACCCTATGTCTTAGAAGATAATGAGTAATGGGAGCGGAAGATTATCCACTCCGCATACGAATTGTTCTTGAGGAGGGGAAAGATATGTTGGAACATTATTATGCCGTTATCATGGCCGGCGGTGGAGGCACAAGGCTTTGGCCGCTTTCACGCCAGTCGCAGCCCAAGCAAATGCTGAGCCTGTTTGATGATCGCAGCCTGTTCCAGGCATCTGTAGAACGCCTGGAGGGAGTCTTTTCGTGCGAGCGTACGTTGGTGGTAACGGTTGAGGACCAGGCCAAAGAGCTTCGGGAGCAGTGTCCGGATATCCCGGAAGAAAACTTTCTTTTGGAGCCGATGCCGCGTGGCACAGCTTCTGTGATCGGGTTGGCTGCTATAGCCCTCAAACACCGGGATCCCCATGCGATAATGGCCGTCCTCACTGCAGACCATTATATCGGCGATGAGGAGAAATTCCGGCACGCCCTCCTGGCTGCTCGTGAGATCGCACAGGATGAGTACCTGGTCACCCTTGGTATTCAACCCACCTATGCCGCTACCGGATATGGCTATATCCAACAAGGGGAGGCGTTGGGGACGTATGGGGGATTGCAAGCCTTCAGGGTATTACGGTTCAAGGAGAAACCAGGGGATGAACAGGCCAGGCAAATGCTAGCCGCAGGGGACCATGCCTGGAACTCGGGTATGTTTGTTTGGAAGGTAGACCGAATTCTGGAGGAGTTCGAACGCCAGATGCCCTCCCTGTATAGCGACCTGTTGGAGATTGACCGGGCTTGGAAGACGTCTGAACAGGGCTCTGTGGTTGAGAAAGTGTGGCCTGGCTTGAAGACGGAAACCATCGACTATGGGATTATGGAAGGGGCAGAACAGGTTGCCGTAATTCCGGCTGCAGATTGGAATTGGAGCGATGTGGGAAGCTGGGATTCGCTGTTCGAGGTCTTACCCACCGATCCGGATGGGAATATCGTCATGGGCGGGCAGCACCTGGGCCTGGATACCAGCCGTTCCCTGGTTTACGTGTCCCAGGAACACCGCCTGATCGTGACCATTGGTGTGTCTGACCTGGTTTTAGTCGATACGGGTGATGTCTTGCTGGTATGCCATAAAGAGCAGGCTCAAAAAGTGCGCCAGGTTGTAGATACTTTGAAGGAAACTGGACAAGACTATTTATAAGTTTAGATCCTTATGTTGAACGGAGGATTATTCCTTGGAAGCATATTGTGTGAAATGCAAAACCAAACGAGAGATCAAAGACCCGGAACCGGTCTTTACAGATAACGCTACCCCCGCAACCCGGGGCACCTGCCCGGTATGCGAGACGAAAATGTTCCGCATGGGACGCACACCAGCCCACGAGGGGATGGAGACACCGGAAAGAGGCGCTCAGAAGCGAGCGCGCCGGAAGGGCAAGCTGGTGATCGTAGAGTCGCCTGCCAAAGCTCGCACGGTTGGGCGCTTCTTGGGGAAAGAATATACAGTTAAAGCCTCGGTCGGTCATGTGCGCGATCTACTTCGTTCGCAGCTCTCTGTGGACGTCGAGAACGACTTCATGCCCAAGTACAGGGTTCCCAATGAGAAGCGACCGGTCGTGAAAGAGTTGAAAACACTAGCAAAAACGGCCGAGGAGATCTTCCTGGCAACTGACCCCGATCGTGAGGGAGAAGCTATCGCCTGGCACCTGGTGGAATCGGCGGAGATAGATAAAGATATTACCAAGCGAGTGGTCTTTCACGAGATCACCGAAGGGGCTGTAGCAGATGCTTTTGCCCACCCCAGGGACATCAACATGGACCTGGTCGATGCACAGCAAGCACGGCGTGTCCTCGATCGCCTGGTCGGTTATAGCCTCAGCCCCTTGCTGTGGCGCAAGGTACGCGGCCGGTTATCAGCAGGCCGTGTGCAGTCGGTTGCCTTGCGCTTGATTGTCGAGCGCGAGCGTGAGATCGAAGCCTTCGTCCCGGTTGAATATTGGTCCATCGAAGCCGAGTTCCAACCACAGGACGCTAAGCGTAAGGACACCTTTATCGCCAAGCTGGCTCGCATCAACGCTGAGGAGCCGGTCTTGCAGAACGAGGAAGGCGTTAAGCCTATCCTGGAGGACATGGAGTCCGCCTCATATGAGATCAGCAAGATCAAGCGCGGCGAGCGCCGCCGTAATCCGCTGGCGCCTTTCACGACTAGCACCCTTCAGCAGGATGCTTCACGTCGCTTAGGATACACCGCCCGGCGAACCATGGCCCTTGCCCAACAGCTATACGAGGGCATCGATATCGGTGAAGGTGGCAGCATTGGTTTGATCACCTATATGCGCACCGACTCGACCAATGTATCTGAGACGGCGCAGGCAGAAGCGCGCCAGTTCATCACGGAACGTTACGGGCAAGGATTCCTCCCGCCTGATCCCCCTGTTTATAAGGCCAAGGCGCGTGGAGCCCAGGAAGCCCACGAAGCCGTGCGACCTACCTCGGTCTTGCGCCAGCCTGAGTCGATCAAAGAATACCTCAACCGCGACCAGTTTCGCCTGTACCAGTTGATCTGGCAGCGATTTGTGGCCTCCCAAATGACAGCCGCGGTTTATGACACCCTGTCCGTCGAGGTCACGGGGCAGTCCCAGGCAAATGAGTATTTGCTACGCGCCTCGGGTTCAACGGTGCGGTTCATTGGGTTTATGGTTGTTTACCAGGAAGCCAAGGATGAAGATGCGATCCCTGATGATGCTGAAGATAGCCGCATCCCTGCCGGGATCGAAGAAGGCCAGGCACAGAACCTTTTGCGACTGCTGCCGGAACAACACTTTACCCAGCCGCCCCCCAGGTACACGGAGGCTTCCCTGGTGCGCACCCTGGAGGAGAACGGCATTGGGCGCCCGTCTACCTATGCCCCCATCCTGGGCACCATCCAGCAGCGTGGTTACGTGGAGCGGGATGGAAAACGCCTGGCTCCCACCGAAACAGGCGTGTTGGTCAACGACCTGATCACCGAGCATTTCCCAGGAATTGTTGATCTTGGTTTTACCGCCAATATGGAGGAGGACCTCGATCGAATCGCTTCCGGGGAGGAAGAGTGGGTAGAGGTTATCCGCGAGTTCTACACTCCCTTTGCTGAGCAGGTTGAGAAGGCCGAGTCGGAGATGCCAGAGCTGAACATGGGGCCCGAGCCGATCGGGCGCCAGTGCCCTGAATGTGGTCACGAGCTGGTCATTCGCTGGGGTCGCTATGGAAAGTTCATCAGCTGCAGTAACTTCCCCGAGTGCCGCCATACGGAGGCCTGGCTGGAGAAGATCGGTGTTATATGTCCAAAGGACGGAGGCGAACTGGTGGAGCGCAAGACTCGCAAGGGGCGGACTTTCTACGCCTGTGCGAACTACCCTGAATGTGATTTTACCTCCTGGAAGCTGCCCTTATCAACTCCCTGCCCGCAATGCAGTGGCTTGCTCGTGGTTGCCAAGAAAAATGTCGCCCAGTGCACGCAGTGCGAAGAACAGTATCCTTTGGACGAGGTGACAGTGGACGAGGTGGTCGAGGCCGCTTAGTTCCTGAGCCTTTTACCCTTCCTGAGCCGCTAGACCAGGCATAAACCTTGCATCCTAAGCCTTGAAACTATCCTTTGTTTTATGCCGCTTCCGTTGTACTTGCAAAGGTAGTTGCTATTTTTGACAGGTTGGTCTAAAATAGAACCAATGGGCGAAAAAGACACCCTACCAGGCCCCACTTGGCTTTCTTATATGGGAGTAAGAAAATGGAAGTAATTCGCGAGCAATTGAACAAACCCTTGGTGGCGGGAATCGCCGGTTTGGTGATCGGGACAATTTTTGGGTTGGTAGTGCTGGGATGGGGACCTTTAAGGGTACAGTATTATGACGCCGCGCCCGAGCATCTACGTGAGGATCTGAGAGAAGACTATGTGCGGATGTCCATCGATTCCTATGCTCTGACTGGTGACTTCATGCAAGCCAGACAGCGCTGGGAGGAGCTGGGGCCAGAGGCAGATGAAGTATTAGCCACCGTTCAAGCTAACCCGAGCCCACAGTCGCCGGAGGCCATCGCCGCTTACCAGAGTGTCGTTCAGGTTGGGGAAGTCCCAGGGGTTGCCATTACCCCACCTGTCGTGGAGGCTCCTGAAGCTGACGAAGAACGCAGCTTGATTCGTACTGTCCTCCCCATTATGTGCGCTTTCACCTTCTTGTTAGCAGGTGGCCTGGTTGCCGCGTTTGTCTTAAGAGGCAGGCCGCGGGGTGCTTCCGTCTCGACCCCTGCCATGCAAGCCCAGGATGCTATTCGGGAAGCGGAATGGACTAACTATTCCGCCATCGGAGAAGAGTCACCCATGGCTCAATTCATGGCCTCCTATAAGCTGGGCGATGATTTATTCGATGACTCCTTCAGCATCGATTCTCCCGGGGGTGAATTCCTGGGAGAGTGCGGTGTGGGCATTTCTGAGACCATCGGGGTGGGTGATCCAAAGCGAGTAACGGCATTCGAGGTCTGGTTGTTCGACAAGAACGATATCCAGACCGTCACAAAAGTGCTCATGAGCACACATGCATTCGAGGACGAGATGATTCGCCAGCGCCTGGCTGCCAAGGGAGAGCCCGTCTTGGGGCATCCAGGCAGCCAGATTGTGCTGGAGACGGCTACCCTGCAATTGGAAGCCAGGGTTATCGACATGTCTTACGGCGAAGGTGCACTACCGCCGGAAAGCTTTTTTGATAACCTGATCCTGGAGCTGGCTGTCTGGCAGAAATAAAACTCTATTAAGTTTACCAAGGAATGGTAATGGATCGAGGGGTGCGAGCTTTTAGAAAGTTCGCACCCCTCAACTTATTCCTCCTTCACCCAGCTAAGGTTATTCGATTTTCAAAATCTTGAGGCGCAGCTCTCCACCAGGGGTGCGGATGTTCACGATATCCCCCACCTTATGACCAATCAAGGCGCTACCGATCGGAGACTCGTTCGAGATCCGCCCATTGCGCGGGTCAGCTTCCTTTGCTCCTACCAGGTAGTAGGTCTCCGGCTCGTAGTCTTCTTCCTGAACGGTAACTGTCGCGCCAACCGCCACTTCGCCTTTAGGCCGGTCGGTATCTTCGATGATGGTGGCATTTTTCAAGAGGTATTCCATTTCCTGGATACGGCCTTCAAGGAAAGCCTGGTCTTCCTTGGCTTTGTGGTAGTCAGCATTTTCAGAAAGGTCACCCATCTGGATGGCTGCTCGTAGCCTCTTGGCCATCTCTTCCCGGGCAGGTCCTTTTAGCTCATCCAATTCATCTTTTAAACGCGCTTTTCCTTCGGCAGTCAAATAAGGTCCTTCACTCATCTATTTCTCCTACGATTAAATATTCGCAAATCGAAACGCTTGCGAGAATTATACTAACAACCTTTTTTTATTACGATTTTGTCAGGGGGTCGAAGAGTTTTTGGTACTCTTCCACCGCATAGCGGTCGGTCATCCCAGCGATATAATCACAGATCGTTCGCTCAAGCCCGTGCTCATCGATCAAGGAGCGGACGTGGTTCGGGAGCATGGCGGGTTCACTGCGATAAGCCCTGAACAGCTCCCCGATGATCCGCTCGGCCTTTACTGCCATGCGCATCACCCGGTGGTGGCGGTATAACCGTGAATATAGGAAGTCTTTCAACTCGCGGTTGCGGCGATGCATATCTTCACTGAAACCGATCACATTGTACGGCAGGCGCTGCAGCTCATCTACAGATTTGACGCCACTGGACCGCAGCTTCTGGTCAGCCGTCTGGATCAAGTCTGTGACCTCCAGGCCGATCAAGTGGCGGATCATATCATGGCGAGTCAGGCTATCCAGCTCATCAGAACGCCAGCCCGCGTTTTCAGCCAGGATCTCCCATTGTGAGATACCGGACAGCATGCTGGGTGTGATCATCTCAGAACGGAGGCCGTCATCCAGGTCGTGGGCGGTATAAGCCAGCTCATCGGCAGCATTTGCAATCTGGGCTTCCAGATGGCCGCGCAGCTCGGGCATATAGTCGGTTGCATCGGCGATATCGTACTCCGACTCGTGTTTTACGATGCCTTCCCTTACTTCCCAGGTCAGGTTCAAGCCGGAGAAACGGGGATAGCGCTTTTCAAGCATGGTAACGATGCGTAGCGATTGCTTGTTGTGATCGAAACCACCGTGATCAACCATCAGCCGGGAGAGTGCTAACTCACCCGAATGTCCAAAGGGCGG
This sequence comes from uncultured Anaerolineaceae bacterium, assembly GCA_964486825.1. Taxonomy (GTDB): domain Bacteria; phylum Chloroflexota; class Anaerolineae; order Anaerolineales; family UBA4823; genus CAZAQS01. The sequence continues at coordinate 6,235 of CAZAQS010000044.1, forward strand.
GTGTCCAAGGTCATGAGCCAGGCAGATGGCCTCCAATAAATCCTCATTTGCTCCCAGGGATCTCGCTACGCTGCGTCCGATTTGAGCTACCTCCAATGTGTGCGTCAGGCGCGTGCGATAGTAGTCCCCCTCGTAGTTAATAAAAACCTGGGTCTTGTATTCCAGGCGGCGGAAGGCGGTCGTATGCAGGATACGGTCACGGTCGCGCTGGAAAGCGGTGCGGAAATCCGGTTCGCCTTCCGGGTAAACGCGCCCTTTGCTGTATTTGCTACGGCAACCGTACGGCGCCAGTTGTTGGTCTTCCAGGTCTTCGAGTTGTTTTCGGTTGAAGATCATAACCAGCCATTAGCCTGTTCCTACGGCGGATAGTTCCAATTTCCCCATTCAGTGCGTTAGGAGGAGTTTAACCCAGGTTGGGAGGGCTGTCAACTGGAGTCTATATCAACAGAGCGAATAACTGTTCCAATGCGCTGGCCTAATAGAGCTTTATTGACTGCGCCTGGCGCTTCCCCTGAAAAGATCCACACTTCAAGCCCAGTTACTTCCTTAACCAGAACCAGGCTGTGCTGGACTTTAGAAGCCATACCTCCCGTGACATCCGCAGCGAGTGAGTCGCCCACCGCTACCGATAGGGCTGGGTAGTTCTCGGGTGTGATTACTTCGATCAAGCGAGTACAGGTCGGGAAATCTGCCCACACTCCCGCTTCGATCCCCGCAAGCAAGACTCGCCCGGTGGATAAGCCAACAGCTTGCGGGAGTCGCCGGGCCAGGTGAGCGAATAGATCCTCGGTCGATAGGATCGTTCCGCCGCGTTGGAGATCGAAAACCACATCCCCAAAGACGACTGGCAGCAGACCAGCTTGTAGCGCGTGGCTGAGCGGGGCCAGGTCCCAGGCAAATACCTGGCCATCCTGTGCTGTGACGCTCGCGATCGGAGGAAGTGAAACTGCGGGTAGCCCGGCCGCTTGCAAGGCGTCCATGACGTACCGGTTAAGGGTGATGGCCTCCCTCCACACTTCGACAAATCCACCCCACTCAGAAGAAGTACGCACTCCCATCCGGGTACCGTATTTCTTTCCTGCAACATGTCCGAATGAGCCAGAGCCATGACCAAGGACAAGCCTCAAGCTCGGGTTCTGCTCTCGAGCGGTGGATATCTCCGCAGCCAGTCGCCTCAGCGCCTCCGGCCGGAGCATGTGGGGGGTATTCTTATCCGTGATCAGGGAGCCTCCCAGCTTTAGGAAATGCAGGCTGGTGGCTTCATGATTCTCAATTCCCATTGGAATGCTCACTCTCCTGAGTTTGGCGAATCTTTGTGATTAAAGTGTAAGCCGCGCCGGCCTCTTGCAATGCTCTCTCGATTCCCGCGGCAGTAGCTGGTGTAGCCAGGGCGATCATATTCCCGCCTCGCCCACCTCCAGACAGCTTCGCACCCAGCGCTCCCGCATTCCGGGCCGCTTGTACCAGGCGTTCCAGATCGGCAGAAGAAACGCCCATCTCGACCAATATACGCTGGTTCTCATCCATTAGCGGGCCAAGTGTAACGATATCACCGGCTTCGATGGCCTGGCGAGCTTCCCCCGCCAGGCTTCCGGCGGCATCAAACAACGCTTCATAGCGTACTGTCTCAGCTTCCCAGGCGCGCCGCACATCTCTTACAGAAATGGAAGTCGGGCTGAGCACGCCGGTATCGCCAATCACGATCGTAAATGTCTCACGCACCAGCAGGGTCTGGATGGGTTGGCCGCGGATGAAGAAAACAGGCCGGGCATAAGTGATGGTGGTGTTGTCGATACCGGAGGGTGTACCATGGTAAAGCTCTTCCACCCGGTAAGCCAACTCGCACACTCGCTCATCTGGCAATGGGTTGCCCAGGAAAGTTGACAGAGCCCGCAGAACGGCTACCGATACAGCCGCGCCAGAACCCATCCCGGCTGCGATCGGGATCGTGGAAGTCACCCGCAAGGATAGGGCCGGGGGCCGGTGGATTTCCAAGGCTTCCAACACCAGGCGGACGGCGGCTCCCAGGGGGTGTTCGGCGGGCAGTTCTTGGTATGCAACCGACAGGTCCAGAGCAGGAGCCTGGATCTGAATCGACCCTGGAGCAGCACGAGGCTCTGCCCGAACCACCGCGCGAGCCTTAACCTCCAGGACCGGTACGGCGATGGCCGGCCGGCCGTATACCACGGCGTGTTCGCCGAACAATATGATCTTTGCGGGAGCAGTAGCTGTAACAGCAGGCATAGGTGAGGAAGAAAGAGATCAGCAGGACGATTTACGGCGGGTAAGGATTAAGAAGGTAAGATATAAATGAAAAGGATGATTGCCATCCCCCACAGCACTAACGTTACCTGGAGAGGTCGGTCGGTCAGCAGGACTTCTTCCGGAGCGTCTCCGCTTTGCTTTACCTGCAGCAGGTACAAATAGCGGAAGATCCCATAGATGACAAATGGGATGGTCAACATCATGGTGTGGTTGGTCGGCAAGTTCTCTGCAGAGAAGGTGTAAATGCTATAGGTCATGATAGCAATGCTGGATACGATGGTGATGAGCTGGTCGAGCAGCGGCATGCTGTAGCCTTCCAATACAGGCCGGTGAGCATTAGCGGAAGACGCCAGCAGGTTGAGCTCAGCCCGGCGCTTACCGATGCCCAGGTACAATGCCAGGAAGATCGTGGATACGTACAACCAGGGGGAGAAGCGTGCCACATCGATCAGGGCTACGCCCGCTCCTACCCTTAGGACATACAACCCTGCCAGGACGAGCACGTCCAGGATGGGCTCGTGCTTTAAGCGGGTCGAGTAAGCCAGGTTGATCGCCAGGTAAAGCATGGCGATCACGGCAAAATTGAGCGTTAGCAAGAAGGACAAAGGAACGACCAGAGTCACAAGAACCAGCGCGCTTGCTAATGCCGCTCTGACTGGCAAGGCGCCGGAAGCAATCGGCCGGGAGCGCTTTTTGGGGTGCAGCCGGTCTGCTTCCCGGTCTGTCACATCATTCAAAATATAAACGACGCTGGATAGTAAGCAGAAAATGAGGAAGCCCGTAAATGTGATCAACACAGCAGGGGGGTTGGAGAGCTGTGCGTCGAAAACCAGTGCTGCGAAGACAAAAAAATTCTTCGTCCATTGCCTTGGGCGCATTGTTTTAAGCAGGGCGAGGAGCATGGCGCAATGATAGCATAACTGTGTTGAAAGGGGGAGTTGAGAGGCGAGAGAACTGGTTATAATCATGCCAGGTGCGGAATATTGGCTCAAAAAGGAAGGCCCAAGATGGACCTGTTGACTTTTGAGGTTGCGGATAGATTTCTAGAGAAGACACAGAGCTGGCTGGAAGAGCGTGAAGCAGAAAACAGCCTGATGCTCGGCATTGCTTTTCGCCTCCAGAAGTATCCTGAGCGTTTCAAGGCCCAGCCGTTTTTGGGCTGTGTCGAGCATGCGGGTACCCTTAGAGTCGTAGCTGTCATGACCCCACCCCACAACCTGATCCTGGCTGGACAGCCGGATGAAGCGGCTCTACAGGCCTTAGTTAGCGGATTACTGCAACAGGCATGGTCTTTGTCTGGTGTTGTTGGGCCGGAAGAAATCAGCCGTACGTTTGCCGGAATCTGGACGAAGGCGACCGGGACGAGTTCCAAGCCAAAACTACGTATGCGTCTTTACCAGCTTGACCAGGTCATCCAACCCGCGCCGGTTCCCGGAGAATTTAGAGTTGCCCGGCAAGAAGACATACCACTGCTTACTGAGTGGATGGCAGCCTTTCAAGAGGAAGCCCTCCATGAAAGCATCAATATGCAGGAAATCCACCGCCAGGCAGAGATCATGGTAGCTGATGGGCAGGCATTCATATGGGTTAATGGGGAGCCGGCCAGCATGGCAGCCTCTGCCAGGCCAACTCATAACGGGGTAACTGTAAATGCCGTCTATACTCCCCCTGAGAAACGCCGGAAGGGCTATGCCAGCGCATGTGTGGCGACCCTCAGCCAACACCTGCTCGATTCGGGGTATACATTCTGCTGTCTATTCACTGACCTGGCAAACCCGACTTCCAACCATATTTATATGGATATTGGTTACCGGCCGGTATGCGATTTCGAGGAGCAGCGCTTTGATATGAGCGTGCCGGAGTCGAGTTCTGGAAAAGAAGGCGGGTAGGACATTCATATGCCGAAAGCACGACTGGATGTGCTGTTGGTAGAACGCGGCCTGGCCGAAAGCCGTTCGCAGGCTCAACGCCTGGTAATGGCTGGGGAAGTGCGTGTAGACAACCAGGTGCTGTTGAAACCAGCCACCCTTGTCGACCCAAGCGCGGTTCTTGAAGTTGTGGGCAGGCCTCGCTATGTGTCTCGAGGTGGGGATAAGCTGGAAGCAGCCCTGGTTGCTTTTGGGATGGACCCTTCTGGGAGGATTTGTGCGGATATTGGCGCATCCACGGGTGGATTTACGGATTGTTTATTACAGCACGGCGCTGAGCGGGTTTATGCCATCGATGTGGGCAAAGGTATCCTGGATTGGAAGCTGCGGCAGGACCCGCGCGTGGTCGTCATGGAGTCGACAAACGCCCGTTATCTAGGAAAGCTGCCTGAGCCCGTGAGCCTGGTTACCATCGACGCATCTTTCATCTCTCTAAAGACATTTTTCCCTGTCATCAGGGGATGGTATGGCGAGCAGGCGGGGGAAGCGATCGCTCTGATCAAGCCACAGTTCGAGGCCGGGCGAGCCCTGGTGGGGCGCGGTAAGGGGGTTGTACGTGATCCGCTTGTGCACCGAGATGTGCTCCTGGTTGTACTTGAAGAAGCCAGGAAGGAAGGTTTTTATTTAAAAGGCCTTATGCGCTCACCCCTGCTCGGACCGAAGGGTAATGTAGAGTTCCTCACCTGGTTAGGCAGCGGGGGAGAAGCCTATTTAGAACTGGTGGAGGCGGTATACGTCGCAGTGGGTATCGAAAGGGAAGATTAGGAGCCGCAATGGTTCCCCGGATGGTAGTGCACATGTACCCGGCGCAGGTAGTTCACGTTGCGGTACAGAATGCCCTCCACTTGCGAGGCAATCTGATCCCCCCTGGTTACAGTTAGCCCGCCGTCGATGCAAATTGTCAGGTTAATCACCAGGTAAGGCCCGAAGCGGTGTGCGTGTACCTCTTCGATTTCGTTGACACCGGGTACATTTTCGATCAACCGTGTCACCTGCTCTCGGAGCTGCCGGCTGGGAACAGCATCCATCAACTCTACCGAAGACTCGTGTAAGATCTCTATACCGGTTCTCAGGATCACCAGCGCTACCAAAGCGCCAGCCAACGGGTCTACCCAGGGCAGCCCGCGCTGTCCCAGGAAGATACCTGTGGCTGCTGCTGAGGCGGATAAGATATCGTTGCGGTGGTCATAGGCCAGTGCCATGACCATCGCATTCCCGGTTTCTTTTCCTAATCGCTGGGTATAGATCGCTAACACGATTTTCAGGCCAATGGTAAACAGCGCTACCCATAGCGCAAGCGAGGTCGCCCCGCCATATTCTGCCGGGTTTGTGAACAAGGCATACACCTTGTTGACCGCGTCCCAAAAAACGGCTACCGCCGTGGTAACGACGAAAGCCCCGACGACTACCGAAGCGATGCTCTCCAACTGCCGGTGCCCATAGGGATGCTCATCGTCGGCGGGCTTGCTTGCCAGGCGCATAAAAACTGTGGCAACCAGGTAGTAAGCCACATCGGAGGTCGAGTTAATCCCATCTGCCAATAAGGCCGGGCTGCCGCCGGTGACGCCGACGAAGGTCTTTCCCATAGCCAAAAAGATATTCGCGATTAACCCAAGGTAAATGGAGATAAAACTCTGCCGGTCTCTTTGCTCCAAATTGAAGATCCTCTGGGAGTGATAGACAGGATTTTATCACCAATTTAGCGCATATTTAACGTTTGTGATTTTTATCAGTAAAGCAACCTAAAGGAAGATGCAGATTTAGCAAGAATATTCCATACCCTCCCGATGACCGTTTGCCGTTACCGCACATCCAGCCTCTTTGGACACTGTTGAGAGCAGGTTAGCCAATTGTTCTTGCAGAACACTGAAAGAATAATAATGCCTTCCGGTTTCGAAATTATGCTGGACCATTCCTTCCACTTTACACGGGTTTAGAAGTACTTCCCGGACCCGATCGATGAACTCAGGGCGGAAGTAATCATCAAACTCGATGAAACGGAATCCTTTCGGCTGGATGTCGGTTTTTAAAATCCTGTAAGTGCTCGTCAAGATAGGTTTTCGGTAGTAAACAGCCTCCAGAAGGGCGTTCCCAAATCCTTCGAGCTGAGACGGATAGGTGACGAGATCGGCTTGTTGGTAAACATCGAAGAGGGAATAAATCTGCTCCCCCTCCGGCGTATGCCGGCGAGTTTGAGCACAGCGTGCTGCAGCCAGGCGTAAATCCACCCCTAAGAGCGAGGCATAGTCCTGTAGATAGTTTTTGTAGTCGTGCCCTTCATCCCCCGAGCCATGTGTGACCACCAAGACACAATCCAATTCGATCCGCCTGGCCAACTCGATCGCCTTTTCTATCCGCTTGCGGGGGATGATGCGGGTGGGCTGAAGAAGGATGTATTGGTCTGGCCGGATTCCAAGATCCTCACGGAAACGGGAACCATATTCATCTGGTTCCGGGGGATCCCGATCGAAGTCCATCACGTTCGGGATTACGGTAGAGCTGACACCGGTATGCAAAGCGAGCTGTTGCTTGGCGTAAGAATTAATCACCACATGGTGAACCTGTTCTAAAGTCGGGGGAAAGGCTGCTCTCAGATAATCTGTGGCAGCATCGACCGCGTAGCGATCTCGCTCCCAAGTAAAATCGTGATGATGGGCAATGACGGGGATGCAAACTTCGGCCGTCAATTCCGTAATCGCCAGGCCCAACGGGATATTCATGGGTAACGACAGGGCGTTTTCTACGATTAGCACGTGCGGTTTATGTTTCTTGATGAAACGCCCCAGGTGTTTCTTTAAATGTTGAGTAAGTCTGGTGACAGTAACGGAGGTCGAGCGAGAACGTTGTCGTCTCTCGAACAACTCGGTCGATAGCGCCTGGATATCTGGGTGAGTTAGGTGAGCCTCCGGAACAACATAACTTCGTTCGGCAGGCCAATCTGATTCTCCAGCAAAAAAGAAGCAGTCGTGACCTAATTTTTCTAGGGTTTCTACCCATTTGGTTGCTTCAAGAGATACTCCGTCAGTGCCTGAAAAACGTGTAGGACGGGGGGAAAGCAGGTGGCATTTCCATCCACTCAAATTGGAGCATGGTTTCCTAAATCTAATTATCATACTCCCTTATGTTCTTATATTAAAGAAATGGAGTATACTTCAATCCGCTTATGACCGAGAATATCCGAAACTTCTCCATTATTGCTCATATCGACCACGGAAAATCTACCCTGGCTGATCGTTTACTACAGCTCACCGGCACTATCTCGGACCGGGATATGATGGAACAGGTGCTGGATACAATGGACCTGGAGCGCGAGAAAGGCGTTACCATCAAAGCATCAGCTGTCCGCATGATGTACTCTGCCAATGACGGCTGCACATACGAGCTGAACCTGATCGATACACCTGGGCACGTAGATTTTGGTTATGAAGTGAGCCGGGCTCTCATGTCGTGCGAAGGGGCAATTTTGGTGGTGGATGCTTCACAAGGGATCGAAGCCCAAACCCTGGCGAATCTGTACAGCGCCCTGGAAGCCGATCTTGAGATCATCCCGGTCATCAATAAAATCGACTTGCCTTCGGCGCGCCCGGAAGAGGTGGCAGAGGAAATCAGCAACCTGTTAGGGACGCCGGTAGACGAGATCATTCGCATCTCTGCCAAGGGCGGGGCCAATGTAGAGGCCGTGTTGGAGGCCATTGTTCAGCAAGTCCCTCCTCCGAAAGGCGTGGAGGATGCTCCCCTGCAGGCTCTCATCTTCGACTCGCATTATGACTCCTATAAAGGCGTAATCGCTTACGTTAGGGTGTTCCAGGGACGCGTTCACCCCACCGATACCCTGCTGGCTATGGCAAGCAAAGCACAGTTTAAGCCGGTGGAAGTGGGGATATTCACGCCTAATATGCATACATCCCAAGCCCTTTCCGCGGGGGAGGTGGGATATGTGGCAACGGGTTTGAAAACGGTGCGTGAATGCCGGGTGGGTGATACGATCACACAATCAGTCCAACCCGCCCCCTCGGCCTTGCCGGGTTACAGGAAGGTAAAACCGATGGTCTTCGCCGGGATCTATCCAGTGGAAGGCGAGGATTACTCGGATTTGAAAGACGCATTGGAGAAGCTACAGCTCAATGATGCTTCACTGGTTTTCGAACCGGAGACATCCACCGCTTTGAATTTCGGCTTCAGGGTTGGCTTTCTCGGGATGTTTCATATGGAGATCATTCAGGAGCGGCTTGAGCGCGAATACGACCTGGATATCATCGTGACCTCGCCTTCGGTAGAGTATGAAGTACTCTTACAGACAGGTGAAGTGGTGCGGATCGATTCGCCAGCTGACCTGCCCAACGAAGGCGATATCGAGGAGATCCGCGAACCCTGGATGAAGGTTGAGATCTTTACTCCCACCGACTTTTACGGGACCGTTATGGAGCTGTCCACAAAGCGTCGCGGCATCTTCATTTCCCAGGAATATCCAGCCCCCAACCGGGTACAGCTCAACTTTGAGATGCCCCTGTCTGAGATTATCGTGGATTTCTTCGACCAGCTCAAATCTCGTACGCGCGGCTACGCTTCACTGGATTACCAGATCGCTGATTACCGGATGGAGGATCTGGTGAAGCTGGAAATCCTTGTTAATGAAGAAGCAGTTGACGCTCTGGCGACTATCGTTCACAAGGATGATGCTTACCATAAAGGCCAGGCCCTGGTATCCAAACTGAAGGACCTGATCCCGCGCCAGATGTTCACCGTGCCTATCCAGGCATCGGCTGGTGGCCGGATCATTTCCCGTGCAACTGCTAAGGCCATCCGTAAGGATGTACTGGCCAAATGTTATGGGGGGGATATTACTCGTAAGAAAAAGCTGCTGGAAAAACAAAAGCGCGGTAAAAAGCGCATGAAGATGATCGGCAGTGTAGAAATACCGCAAGAGGCTTTCCTGGCTGTTCTGCGAATAGGGGAGGATTGAAATCGCAATGGGCGCCAATAATAAAATGAATAAGGACTGGCGGAAAGTTTTGCCAGGCCTGATTGTCAGTTTGGTTTCACTTGCCGTTGTCTTATATTTTGTCGATCTCCATGAGCTAAAAGAGGCCCTTCAACTGGCTGATTACCGATTCATAGCCGCCGGGTTTTTAGTCACCTTTACCTGGCTTGCTGTGCGTGGCAAAGTCTGGCAAACTTTGTTGCCGGATAGAGTTCCCTATAAGACAGTATTCCTGACGTTAAGTGAGGGCTACCTGTTGAACAATATCCTGCCGTTACGCCTTGGAGAAGTTGGAAGGGCTTTCCTGCTCAGCCGCAAGACACCCATGGCTTTCTGGCAAATTTTTTCCAGTATTCTGATCGAACGCGCCCTCGACATGGCATTCGCTACAGCCTTGCTTTTGAGCACGCTGGCTTTTGTGGTCGGCGGTGATTGGGCGCGCCAGGCGGCGTTGGCTGTGGGAATCGTAGTAGCAGTAGGGCTGGTTGGGTTATATTTGATCGCTCGGAATCAGGCATGGGCTATGCGTGTATTTGGATCGCTCAGCGCCCGTTGGCCTTTTCTAAATCGGGTCGGCGGGAGAGCCCTGCCGGCTTTTATCTCTGGCCTGGGCGTACTAACCGATGGGAAGCGCTTCTTGCAGGCAGTAAGCTGGATGGTTTTAAACTGGAGCCTGGGCGTGCTGCAGTACTACGTCTACCTGTTGGCATTTTTCCCGGAAGCCCGCTTGCTGTGGGCCGGTTTCAGCCTGGGGGCCGGGTCCTTAGGGATCGCTGCACCGTCCTCACCAGGTGCGGTCGGCGTTCTGGAGCTTACACTGGTAGCAGCGCTTTCACTCTTCAATTTGAACCCTTCCTTTGCCTTCGCATTTGCCGTCACTGCCCATATTATGAATTACTTGATCATCGGGGTTCTGGGCGTCTATGCCCTGTCAAAAGATAATGAAACTTTACTGGGGTTATACAGGCTTGCTCGCAGTTCGCTTCAAAAGACAACTAACCCGACTTGAACGTTTGAAGATCATTGTTGAATTACTCAGTGAATGGGTTTGATACACTTATCCTTTGGTAGATTTTTATTGACAGTATTGCTCCAGCCTGATCAACTATATCTATTGTCTGGCAAGCATTTGCCAGGCATAAAGCTAAAAATGAAATCGAGGGTTATTATCTAGACCTGGAAGGGAGGGAGTTAATGTCGCGCGTATTTTTGGTTACAGGCGGAGCTGGCTTTATCGGCTCTAACTATGTATACCGGCTGCTTTCACGCGGTGAAAAGGTCATCGTTTTCGACAACCTGTCTCGTGCCGGCGCGCCTCGCAATATGCGCTGGTTGTCGGAAACCTTCGGTTCCAACACCTTCAAACTGGTCGTCGGTGATGTACGCGATGCTGCCTTACTAACCGCTACAGTGCGTGAGGCGGATGTAATCGTCCACCTCGCCTCCCAGGTCGCAGTGACCACTTCCGTTCTCCATCCGCGGGAAGATTTCGACATCAACGCCCTTGGTACGTTCAATATCCTGGAAGCAGCTCGACTTTCAGGCCGGCATCCCATTATCATCTACGCCTCGACAAACAAGGTATACGGTGGCATGGAAACCGTGCCTATCGTTGAAGACGAAAACCGTTATCGCTATGCCGATCGCCCGGAGGGAATCTCTGAAACCGAATTACTCGATTTCCATTCACCTTATGGCTGCTCGAAAGGGGCAGGCGACCAATACGTGCGTGATTATCACCGCATTTATGAGTTGCCTGGTGTAGTACTACGGCAGAGTTGTATCTATGGACCCAGGCAGTTTGGAATCGAAGATCAGGGCTGGGTAGCGTGGTTTGTGATCGCGGGGGTCACAGAACGACCAGTGCATATTTATGGAGATGGCAAGCAGGTCCGCGATCTCTTATATATTGATGACTTGATGGATGCCTACGATGCGGTTCTGGCGAATATCGAACGCGCCGCAGGGCAAATCTATAACCTGGGCGGCGGGATGGAGAATGCTATCTCTATCTGGCAAGAATTCGGACCGCTTCTCGAAAATTTGATTGGACGTAAGTTGCCTGTCATCCGAAGCGACTGGCGGCCCGGCGACCAACGCATCTTCATCGCGGATATCCGTAAGGCAGAGCGTGAATTAGGCTGGCGTCCGAAGGTGGGTATCGGAGATGGCCTTGCTCGCCTGATAACGTGGGTCCAGGAAAATAGGGAGCTATTTGACTGAACCTTATGCGTATCCTGACCGTCCTGACTTACTATCGACCGCACACCAGCGGGCTGACTATTTATGCCGAACGGCTTGTCAACGCGTTGGCGGCGCGCGGCCACCAGGTTACTGTCCTGACCACTCAATATGAAAAGCAACTTCCCCACACAGAGACTGATGGCAATGTGCAGATCGTACGTCTTCCGGTTGTAGCCCGGATCAATAAAGGTGTTCTCGCTCCATCATTTGGGCGGGTTTCCACTCGCTTGGTCAAGGAGCACGATGTGGTGTTGTTGCACCTGCCTCAGTTTGATGCAGCCGGTGTCGCACTGCGGGCTCGCATTATGAAGCGTCCCTCTGTGATACTGTATCATTCGGACTTATTACTTCCACCGGGGTTGTTCAACCGCTTCGTCAATATGGTCGTAAACATTACAAATCATCTTGCCGGTTTGTTTACACACCAGGTGGTCGCCTACACCGAGGATTTTGCCAATCATTCCGCCTTCCTGACCCGTTTTGCTTACAAACGCACCGTTATTCGACCCATCGTACAGATTCCACGCGCCTCCCAGTCGGAAGTTGCAGCCTTCAAAGCTCAATACAACCCGCAGGGCTACAAACTGATCGGGATGGCGACACGCTTCGCAGCAGAGAAAGGCATAGAAGTCCTCTTGGAAGCTTTGCCTGTAATCCAGGCGCGTTTTCCGCAAGTCAAAGTTTTATTTGCTGGCCAGTATGAGGGAGTGTGGGGTGAAGAAGCCTATTATCAGCGCCTCATACCGCAAATCAAGCGTTATCAGGAGAAAGGTCTCTGGGATTTTTTGGGTGTGCTCTCCATGCAGCAGATGGCTGCCTTTTATCCTAACCTGGACGTGCTCGTGGTCCCGAGCCTCAATTCTACGGAAACCTTTGGGTTTGTGCAGATCGAAGCGATGATGAACGGTGTTCCAACAGTGGCTTCGAATTTGCCAGGTGTACGCCAGCCAGTGTCTTTGACCGGGATGGGAAAAGTTGTCCCCATTAATGACGCGCCCGCACTTGCGGAGGCGGTACTGGATATCTTTGACCACCCCAGACATTATCGCGGGGATCCTGAAAAGGTAATCGAGATGTTCCATCCCGATACAAACGTAGCTGCCTTTGAACAGCTCTTCGAATCCTTATTGGCACAATTAGATTGACCCGGCCATGAGAAAGCCCACGCCCTTATCAACAGACAAACCTGATTTCCTTTGGTTACACCTGCGAGACCTTCCCTATTTCCGCGCTTTACTTCGAGCGGTGGAGGCGCAGTTTTATCAGGACTTCGACATGCCATCGCCGGTCTTGGATGTAGGTTGTGGAGATGGGCATTTTGCCACCGTCACATTTGACAGGCCACTGGATGTTGGCCTTGACCCATGGGGCGGACCTATTCGCGAGGCAGCTCGCCGGGGCGGCTATCGCTTGCTGGTGCAAGCAGACGGCGGCTACATGCCTTTTCCAGACGCTCACTTTGCAAGCGGGTTGAGCAATTCCGTCCTTGAGCATATTCCGCATGTAGATAGGGTTCTTGCGGAGACGGCCCGGGTCCTCAAACCTGGGGCTTTATTCCTGTTCTGCGTTCCAAACCCGGCATTCCTGACCGATTTATCGATTGCCAGATATCTGCGCCGCTTGCGCCTGGAAAGCCTGGCGGCTATGTATACAGAATGGTTCCGGCGAATCTCGCGATCAGAACATAACGACGATCCACAGGTATGGGAAGCGCGCTTGAACCAGGCCGGTTTTCACCTGGAGCGCTGGTGGCATTACTTTTCACCGCAGGCCTTGCGTCTACTCGAGTGGGGTCATTATTTCGGGGCTCCGACCCTACTCACTCGGAAACTGACAGGGCGCTGGATTATTTCGCCTACCCGCTGGAACCTGGCCCTTACCATGCGCCTGGTAAGACCGCATGCTATCGCTAAGCCAGACCCGAATGGGACGTATACTTTTTATGTCGCCCGAAAATCGAGTTGAGTCAAGAACAACGCAGCCGGATTTATGGAAGCTTGCAGACTATCCTCAGTTGGAGTATCATTCCACTTCGATTGAGGACAAATATCCATGTTCATGTTGATTGATTCCGATGGATGAACCGAGTGTTTTGGATTATTTGAAGGCCAAACTCACACCGTGGCGTGGGCCTGCTCCACAAGTGCCTCCTGCCCCCGACCAGGCAGGCTCAAGTACAGAAGAAGCTCAAAGGAGTTCCATTAAGGGAGAACTCCTTCCAGGAGACTCTCTGCCAGCCAGACCGTTCGCACAAGCTCGCACCCTGGTCATCCCCTGGCGTAGCCTTTCAGCTCTCTTCCTGGCGTTAGCAGCCCAGGCCAGCCTGGAGCCTGGACCGGACCGGACATGGAGCCTGGGTGCAATCCTGTACGGATTGTCCTTTATCCTGCTTGGGTGGGCTTACTTCAGCAAAGAATGGACCTCGTCCGGCGCGCAGGCCTACGACCATCCCCCTGCTCGGAGCGACCTGGACAGAAACGCCTTGCTATATAACCCGACCCTGTTCATGCTGTCTCTCTTGCTGACACTGGTTGGCTTGTGGGCTTTCAGTGGGAATCGCTTCAATTTATTCAATCTGGCGGTCTGGGTAGGAGCTATGCTGCTCATGTTCAAGGCATTTTGGATCCCTGACCTCCACGCCAGGGGATGGACTGAGAGGCTTGCGGTTTTCTTTCGCCGCCCGAGTTGGAGGATTGAGATTTCCCGCAACGCCTTGCCACTCTTGGCTGCCATTGTATTGGCGCTCTTTTTCCGCGTCTACCGGTTGGATGAAGTCCCCCCCCAAATGATAAGCGACCATGCCGAAAAATTGCTGGATGTCTGGGATGTGCTTCAAGGCCAGACCTCCGTTTTCTTTTCCCGTAACACAGGTCGAGAAAGTCTCCAGATGTACATGATCGCCATTGTCACCCGGCTTTTCGGCCTGGAGCTAAATTTCTTAAGTATGAAAATCGGCACTGTCCTGGCCGGCCTGCTGACCCTGCCTTATATCTACCTGTTAGGTAGAGAAGTGGGTTTCAGCTCCCGGGCGGGTATACTGGCGATGACCTTTGCCGGCATTGCCTATTGGCCTAACGTTATTTCTCGAATTGCCTTGCGCTTTGCACTTTTCCCGCTCTTCGTTGCACCGGTCTTGTATTACCTGGTGCGCGGGTTGCGTACGTCCAGGCGAAACGATTTCATCCTGGCAGGTCTTTTCCTGGGTGTTGGCCTGCATGGGTACTCCCCTATTCGCGTTCTACCAGTTGTGGTATTGGTTGGAGTCGGCTTATACCTGTTACACCGGTATGCTGAAGGTCAACGTAGAAGTACTCTCTTCAATCTGGGAGTCCTGATCCTGGTAAGCCTGGTCGTTTTCCTGCCGCTTCTGAGTTATGCTCTCTTAAATATGGATACCTTTGGGTACCGGGCTTTCACACGCATAGGCTCGCTGGAGCGGCCCTTGCCAGGACCGGCCTTGTCCATCTTATTAAATAACCTTTGGAGAGGGCTGTCGATGTTCGCATGGGATAACGGTTCGATCTGGCCGGTATCAATTAACAAGCGCCCGGCATTAGATTTCGTCTCTGGAGCGCTTTTCCACCTGGGGGCTGCTTTGCTGCTGTTTCGCTATTTGCGACATCGGAACTGGGTAGACCTGTTTATACTGATTTCCATTCCCCTTTTGACGCTTCCTTCGACCCTATCCCTGGCGTTCCCGGATGAAAACCCGGCCCTCAATCGGGCTGGAGGGGCGCTCGTGCCGGTCTTCGTGGTGGTTGGAATCGCTCTGGATAAGTTGCTAAAAGTGATCGAACAACGCTTCCAACGGGAAAGCTCGCGTCTCATCTCCTGGGGATTGGTGGGAATATTGCTGATCTTGTCCGCCACGCAAAACTACAGCCTGGTTTTCGGACGTTACCAGGCCGTTTATGCGGCCTCTTCCTGGAATACGACCGAGCTGGGGCAGGTGATCCGGGATTTCAGCAATACGATCGGCGATCCAGACAGCGCCTGGGTGCTGTCTTACCCACATTGGGTTGATACGCGCCTGGTTGGTATCCATACAGGCCGCCCAACCAAAGATTACGCCATATTTCCAGATGAGTTAAGTCGCACGCTGTCCGTGCCTGGACCGAAGCTTTTCCTGGTCAAGCCTGAAGATATGGAAGGCCAGGATAGGCTGAAAGCCTTTTACCCGACCGGTTGGTTCCGGGTTTACGAGTCGCGGGTTGAGAACAAAGATTTTCTGCTGTTCTTCGTTCCACCAGATGGAAATTAATTTCGTATAATACCTACGTATGACTGAACAAGCTGCTCCCCGATCCACCTGGCGCAATTTGATATTCAATCTAACCTTGATCCTGATCTTGTTGGTTGGAGCCTTACTCCGGTTTTCGGGGATCGACTGGGGCGAATATTCCTTTATGCATCCAGATGAGCGCTTCCTGTTGATGGTCGGCTCAAGCATTCAGCCCGTCGATAGCCTCTCAGAATACTTCGATACCGCCAACTCCAGCTTGAACCCGCATAACCGCGGTCACGGTTTTTACGTATACGGTACATTACCCCTATTCCTGGCCCGTTACGCTGTCCAGGCATTTTTTGGACAATCAGGCCTGGTCGAAATGACGGACGCCGGGCGGTTCCTGGCCGCGATTGCGGATCTTTTGATCGTTCTATTGGTATACCTTATCGCCAACCGCTTGTATGGAACGCGCGTGGCGCTTTTGGCAACTGCTTTTTCATCTGCCACCGTCCTGCAAATCCAGCAAGCCCATTATTTTACGATGGACCCTTTCATCACCTTTTTTACGGTACTGGCGATATATTTTTCCGTCCAGATAGCCATGAGCGCCTGGCCTGCTCACCCTGAACAGAGGTCCACCGCGGATCAGGAGCTGGTTCACCAGGCAGAGGTGTCCTCTCTCGAAACGAGCAGGCAGCGAGTGCATGCTTTTGCTCCCCAGACCCAGCAAGCCAGCAATCTGACGGCTCAGTTTGCGCGGGTGGTGGCCCACCCGCTCTTCCTGAGCAGCATTGCTTTTGGGTTTGCGCTCGGATGCGCGGTGGCTTCTAAAATTAATGCTGCGCCGGTGGCGATGATGCTGCCTGCAGCCCTGGGAATAAGGTTGTACCTGCTCCCGCCTGAAGAACGACAGTCGCGCCTGGCAGAAGCTTTCTGGTTCCTGGCTTTGGGAGCTTTCACCAGCCTGCTGGTCTTCCGCCTCTTCCAGCCATATGCCTTCAGCGGACCCGGCTTCTTCGGCTTGATACCGAATGATGCCTGGATCGCCAATATCCGTGAGCAGCGCATCCAGGCGACCGGGGACATCGACTTCCCGCCTGCCATGCAATGGGCGCGCCGCCCAATCTGGTTCTCATTCCAGAATATGGTCTTATGGGGGCTAGGATTACCGCTAGGAATCCTGGCCTGGATGGGATTCCTAGCGGTTGGCTGGCGTATCTGGAAAGGCGATTGGCGTGCTCATATCCTGCCCTGGGGATGGGTGGCCTTTTACTTCACCTGGCAGTCGCTACAGTTCAATCCTACCATGCGCTACCAGTACCCGGTTTACCCTTTTCTGGCAATCTTTGCTGCTTGGGCCCTGGTAGCCCTTTACGACCGCGGCCGCCGCTCGAACTGGAAGATTGAACAGAGAGGCCTGAGCCCTACCTGGAGCAGGAACCTGGCTGTGATCGCTGGCGCTGGCGTCTTGTTGGGCACCTTTGTATACGCCTTTGCCTTCGCCCGCATCTATACCTCGCCCTTCACACGGGTAGAAGCCTCTTATTGGATCTACCAGAATATCCCTGGCTCGCTCAACCTGCGCATCCAAACCCCGGACGGTATGTACAACCAGCCCCTGCCGTACGCTTATGATTACACCCTACGACCGGGTATGCCATTTACAGAGGCCTTCCGGGCTCGTGAAAGCGGCTTGCTTTCGGAAATTTATCTGAAGGACCTGCTAAACCCGGATGCCGCTGTGGGGGACAAAGACTTTACCCTAAGGTTAGCTCCCATGCCTGAGGCCCCCGGCAGACCTTCTCAGGGCACGGTCAGGATAAGCTTCCCAGACGATGACTCGTTCATTTCAGGCCCGCCAATCGTAGTGCCGCTCGACCAGCCTTTCGAGCTGGTCGCCGGGCAGACCTACTCCTTGATCCTGGAGCTGTTCCCGAACCAGGGCCCGGTCAGGCTGTCCGGCTGGTTGGATCTGCCCATTTACCGGATGGATGGGAGCGTTTTCATGCAGCCCGTACAGCTAACGGATGCCATGATTGGTGCTGCCCAATCCTATACCACCTTTTTCGTCGCCCAAGAGGACGGCGACGTCATGGAGGTGGCTCTGAACCAGGTTCAAGCAGTCGAGCCCACCTCGGGCGAGCAGACCTTGAACCTGACTTTCTCTGGGGCAGATCAGGAGGTTTCCTCAGGTAGCCTGACACTTGATTTGAGTCGAGCTGCGGGTGGTCGGGCGAGCGGGTATCTCATTGCCCTTGATCCACCTGTTGAAGTGAAGGAAGGGGAGTTGTATAACCTGACCCTTTCGGTGGAGTCGGGTAGTGGCGGAATTACGTTGAAAGGCACACCCATTGCCAATGAAGGGGATTGGGATGACAGCTTGCCGCTGAGGCTGGGGAGCTACGATGGTTTTGGGGGCATTTACCCTACCGGGCTAAACTTCAATATGTATTGGGACGATAACCCCGAAAAGTTAGCCCGCTTCGAGCGCATCCTGGACGAGGCCGAGTACATCTTGATTACTTCCAGTCGCCAGTGGGGTAGTCTGCCGCGCTTGCCGGAACGCTTCCCGCTCGTTACCCAATACTACCGCCACCTGATCGGTTGCCCGGCTGAGCAGAGCATCGAGTGGTGTTATAACGTAGCGCAGGTGGGGGATTTCCAGGGTAACCTGGGCTTCGAGCTGGTGAAGGTCTTTCAATCTGAGCCCACCCTCGGTCCACTACGCGTTAATACTCAATTTGCCGAAGAAGCTTTTACGGTCTACGATCATCCTAAGGTCTTCGTCTTTCGAAAGACTGGCGACTATGATTCGCAGCGCGTCTCCTCGATCTTGGGAGAGGTGGACTTTACGCGTGTGATCCGCATCACGCCGAAACAGGCGCCCTCCCATCCGGCAGACCTGATGTTGCCGGCCTCTCGGTTGGGAGACCAGCGCTTGGGCGGCACCTGGTCTGAGATCTTCGATACCCAGGCTTTGCACAACCGTTCGCAGTTCGTTGGCGTGGTCGTCTGGTATCTCAGCATTTCCTTGTTAGGCTTAGCGGTTTATCCATTGGTGCGCCTGGCGATGCCTGGGTTAGCGGACCGTGGCTACCCACTTGCGCGCACCGCCGGGTTGCTGATCCTGGCGTACCTGGTTTGGGGGGCTGGTTCTTTGAATATCCCA
>CAZAQS010000045.1:0-4101 GCA_964486825.1 uncultured Anaerolineaceae bacterium
ATTCCAGCTGGTCCTCTTCCAATTCACTCACCCGGATATGCCCGCCAGCTTCCAACCAGGCTAAACCTTTTCTTACAGTAGCTTCCCGGTGGGCGGTAGCGGCTGCCAGCCTTGATAGGCTGGTGCGACCCGCTTTTGAATGCAAGGCAAATTTGACCAACCCCGCCAGCCGCGTCAAGAACGCTTCCAACAGCTCCGTGCCGGGCGAGAATCCAAACAGGTATACGCAGCCGGGTGAGACTGCATCCAGCGCATTTGCCAGCTCCGACCTTCCTGGAGGCGCGGTCCATATCGCCAGCGCGTTGGCCTGGCCAAGCTTGTAACGGTCCAGGACATGGATGCCTTGTTTCTCAAGCAGGTCCAACGACTCGGCTTCACCCCACACCGCAACCTGTCCTTGTTTCAGCAATTGCTGGAGCCTGGCCAGCGGTTGAGGCTGGCCACGAAAGTCGATAACTTGAATGGCTCTGGCTTCCAGCGAGATGGCGGTCTCGAGCCGGCTCTGTAAGCGCATGTCCACGTACTCGATCTGGATCTCGCAGCCGCCGCGGTAATCCCCCATGCGGGCGTGGTAAGCCAGGTCAAAGGCCTCTCCTTCCAGTGCAGACTCGGGCACCCCCCAGCTCGCGCCCTGCCACCAGATCACCTTGGCCCGCAAGCCCTGGTCATCTTCCAGAATGAGCTGGATATGCTCCTCCCCCCTGCCGACTGTGCTGGAGCTACGCAGTCGCATGCCTGGGCTGGCCAGCGTAAGCGAAGGGTTCCCGGCTCCAAAAGGCGCCAGCCGTTCGAAATCCAGCACCAGCTCAGGCGTCAGCTCCGAGAGCGGGATATAGGCATCGATCTGGAGGACCGGCTCCTGTCGCTCTTCACCCAACATTTCTCCCACCGTACGGCAGAAAGCCTGCCGAAATTCAGGGATGCGTTCTGATTCAAGGGATAACCCGGCTGCCATGGCATGTCCCCCGTAGCCCAATAGCATGCCGGCCTGGGCGGCGATGGCGTTGGTGATATTACAACCTTCGATCGAGCGGCCTGAGCCGCGCGCCGCGGATCCGGCTGGGGCGGAAAGCAGGATAACCGGCCTTTGATAGCGCTCCACAAGGCGGCTGGCGACAATCCCGATCACCCCTGCTGGCCAGGAAGGATGCGCCAATACCAGGGCGGGCTCGTCCAGCAATCCCGGATCATGCTCGATCTGTCCCTGGGCGGCCTGGAAGACCTGGTCGGTGAGTAGCTTGCGCCTCGCGTTCAGCCCTTCCAGGTGGTTGGCGAGCACGCGCGCCCGGCCCATATCCGGCGTGGTGAACAGCTCCACGACCGGATTGGCATCCGAAAGCCTTCCCAGAGCGTTCAGCCTGGGCGCCAGGAGATAACCGATATGCTCTTCGGTTAGCCCGTGAGGGCTCAGCTCGGCCATCTCGTAGATAGCTTTCAGCCCGGCCCGGTTCGGCCGACGCAGCGCCTCCAGCCCGCGTTGGAGCAGGAAGCGCGTTTCCCCGGTCTGCCTGGCGACGTCAGCCACGATGCCGAGGGCAACCAGGTCGAGATGCTTATGCATTCCTTGTGGTTGCCCAAACCGGCGGTAGAGCTCCTCGGCCAGTTTATAGGCTGCGCCCACTCCGGGCAAGCTCTCGCAAGGGTGGGCGGGGGGCAGCAGGCGCGGGTTTAGGATTGCCCGGGCGGCGGGGAGCTGTGCGGGCAGCTCGTGATGGTCGGTGACTACGAAATCAATTCCAATCGAATTCGCATAGTCTATCGCTTCGTGGGCCGTTATCCCCGTGTCGCAGGTGACCACCAGTCCGAAACTCCCCCGGGCATGCAACTCTTTAAGCACTCCCAGGCTTACCCCGTGAGATTCCCGCTCCCGCACCGGGATATGGAAGCTCACCTGCGCGCCCAGTTCCTGCAACGTTGAGAACAACACTGTTGTTGAGGTCTGCCCGTCCACGTCGAAATCCCCCCATACGCAGATCGGCTCCTGCTTGTGGATGGCCTGTTCCACCCGGTCGGCGGCCTCTGCCATTCCCGGCAGCTCACGTGGGTCGGTTGGGGTAAAGGCTTCTGGGGATAGAAAGGCCTGGGCGGCCTCTACGCTGGTAAGGCCACGTTCGAACAAGATTCGCGCCACCAACGCGTGCCCGCCGGTGGCAGCCCTGAGCTCCTCCGGGGCCAGGTTTTCCGTAGGCTCGAGCCATTTATTGTTCAAAAACTGATCTCCCCCATTTGTTCGAAATTGAACCCGGTTTCTGCCTCTTCACCGGCTAGCCCGGCTTCTATGTCCGCCTCGTCATCATCCAGGGTCCCTGCACGCACGCCTCTCTCACACAACGAGCGGTAAGTGCACCAGCGGCAGGTTTTGCTCCCAGGCGCCAATGGGAAGTCTGTTTCTAGCCGCGTTTCGATTTCCGCAACCAGGCCCTCTAGATACAAACTGTCTAACCGGTAGCTATCCTGGTCATAGGTGTATCGCTGAGCTTGCCCCGGGAAGCCTGCAAACCAGTAGATCATCTCTACCTGCTCGGGGTGCAAGCCCAGCCCCTCTGTGAAGCATTCACTGGCTCTGACCAATAAATAGGGGTACACCCTGGTTTGCAGCCGTTCTGCCAGTTTTTTGGCGCTGTCTCTTTTATGGGAGGTCTTCCATTCAAAGATCTTTATGCTTGCACCCGCCTCAGACCTGCTTAACACCAGGGCGTCAAACTTCCCAACCAGGCGGTAATTGCATAGCGGAGCTGACAGGCTAATCTCGGTCAGGCACAACTTACCGGTGCCATTGAGCTCGGCTGCCAGCCCTTCCGGCAGCCCACCCTGCGGGTCCGGTTGCGCATGCAGGTAATTCTGCCACCACTGGCGCAGCTCGGAGTCCATTTCCATCTGGTCCAGGCATTCGACCTGTACGCCGAGCAGGTGCTGCTGGAGAAGGCGATGGAAAGCCGCTCCCTGTTTCAGAAAGCGCTCGTTGTCTAAAGGCGGCTCGGAAATGATGGCAGGCCAGGCCAGTCGCATCAGGCGGAGCAGTTGGAAGCGGCGCGGGCATTCTACATAATCCTGCAAGCTGCCCTGGCTGAAGTGGAAGTCATCTGGCAAACGCATGAGCACCTCCCTCCCCGGTTATTCAGTCTTTATTACTTTTTATATAATTTTGAGTCTGGTTCCTGGTAAGCGTGCAATGCCAACAGGGCCTCGGCCGGGCGTACCTCGCCTTTGCGCCCCGAATTCCAGGAGATGAACAGTTCCTTCCGGGCGCGCGTGATGCCTACATAAAGTAGCCGTAGCCGCTCGGAGATATACTCCAAACGTGCATTTTCTGTAGCCTGCCCCTCACTATACCAGCTATACTCGTCCGTGCTCAAGGCTGCCTTAAGCTGTTCCAGCGCTTCTGCTTCCAGGTTCAGCTTACCCTTCAAGAACCATTTCTCTGGCATATATCTGTCGTATTCTTTTCCGGAGGGGAAATCATAACTGTTCACCGACATCAGGTAAACCCGGTCCCATTCCAGGCCTTTGGCCTTATGTACGGTTGAAACCAGGACCTTGCCCTTGTGTACATCCGGGTCGAAGCCGGTGTCTTCGGGACTGAAACCCATGAACCTGCGCTGGTTGCGCGCGACAACGGCAAGCTCTTCGGTAAGCTCAGGCAGCCGGTAGCTTGGGTTCGCTTCACTGGCCTGCCTCAAGATCAGCGCCAGCTTATGCGCGATGGCCAGGTCGGGGGGTTCCTTGAACAGGTCCTGGGAGAGTGTCAAAATTGCCTGGTCCACAGGCAACACGGCGGTCCCCAACCAGCGCTGAACCAGGTCGCGGAACTCCAGCAGACCCTGGTAAACGGGCTGATCCTCATCGGTCAAACCCAGCTCTTCCAGCCAGTCCTGGTCCAGACGCGGCCAGATGAAGTCTTCCACCCTGCCACATTTGCGCAGCATGGCCGCAGCACGGCTGGCAACTTGCCAGGCCTGTTCATCCTCCCGGTCGTCCCGCCGCCATACTTCGTAGACCTTGGCCAACTTCTTCGCCGATAGTGGATCGCCGATATAGCTGAGCAAGTTTCCCAAAGCGCCAGCCGCCGCACGAGTAGAGGTGGTACTCCTCAGGATTTCG
>CAZAQS010000045.1:4111-24581 GCA_964486825.1 uncultured Anaerolineaceae bacterium
CGCCAGCGTGGCATCAAGCTGGCGGGGATCGTGGATTTCGATGTACTCGATGCCCCTGCGCTTGAGCTCATTGACCATATCGAAGCCGCGCTGGTTGCGCGGCGCCAGCACCGCTGCCGTTTGGTCCGGGTGCTCCGGTAGCCATCTCTCCAATGAGCTGGCTATGTAGGCTACCTCTTCCTGGGGCGAGAGCTTCTTAAGGATAAATTCTACACGCCCACTCTCGTCGGGAGGATTAGGTTGTGGGTCCCCGGGTGGAGTTGGAAGGATGCGAGGGGTGGATAATGCTTCCCGGGCAGCTTCTAATGGGTGCTCAGCCATGGTCCAATCGATCAAATGATTAGCCAGGGCGATAATGCTCTGGGTCGAGCGGCCTGAATTTGGCAATTGCCTTTCGATCACGTCCGGTCTCTGGATAAATCGTTTCAGATAATGCGGGCTGGCGGTCGTGAATGTCTCGTAGATGGCCTGGTTCGGGTCGCCCACCCGTACCCAGTTTCCATGCTCTCCCACCAGGAGTTTCAGGATTTCCTCTTGCAAGCGACTGCTGTCCTGGGCCTCATCCTCTAGAATATATGGCCAGCGTAGCCGGAGCCTCTCCAGGTAGGCTTCGTCCGCCCGCAAGGCCTCCAGCGCCAACCGGATCAGGTCATCGAAATCCACCGCTCCCCGGTAAGCCAGGGCACGCTGGTAGTCAGCGTAGATCTCGGCCCCCATCTCAGCCAAGGGTAGGGGTACCGGTAGCGCAGCCAGCTTTTCCACCAGCTCGTCGGGGGTAAGTTGCCAGTCCTTGGCTGAGCGGATGAAGCTGTTGGAGATCCCGCTCACCAGGTCGGGCAATTGCTCGCGGCGTACCCAATCCCGCCGCCCATCATCCATCTCGGGGTTCAGGTACTCATCCAGGGTATACGTATGGCTCCGCAGCCAGGCCAAAGCCGCTTCCTGGCGGATCTGGTCAGCCGCGCGCTCATCCACGATTTGGAAATCCCCCTCCAACCCCACCAGGGAGGGTCTCTCACGGACGATATCGTGAGCCAGACCGTGCAGGGTACGCACCCGGAAACCCAGGTTGGGCAGCATCCCGATATCCCGGATAATGCTTCCGATTCGAGCCCGGAAGTTGTCCACTGCCGAGTTGACCAGGGTGACGATCAATACTTCCTGCTCGTCGTCCAGGATACCGCGAGCGATGATCTCGGCCGCCAGGTAAGACAGGGTCTGGGTCTTTCCGCTCCCCGGCACCGCAGAGACACCCATCTTGCCTTCCCGGTAAGCCAGCACCTCCTGCTGCTTGGGGCGTGGTTTAAACATTTGCACCCCCAGCGCTACGCAGTACCCGGTTGACCGCCTTCAGCAGCGGCCCCTGCTGCTCGTAGCCTTGCTCGTTGAGATCGCTTAACCCGAAATAGAGCGCTTCACGGCACCTGCGTAGCAGGCCCAGGGTCAGGCGGTATAAGGCCTGTTGGTTAGCCTCCAGCTCCTCACGGTCGGTCCAGGGGGTATTCGCAGGCCAGCCGCGGCTGAGCACGTACGGGTGAGTGAGGGGCTGGTACAGGCGCTCGAACCACCCACGGCTGCCGATATCCAACCAGAACTGGATTTTGACCGGCCGGTTATTCATCAGGAAGGTATAAGCCGGCGCCAGCAATACCGCATCCTCAGGCTGTAGCTGCCAGCTGCGTACGTACTGGGCCGCCACGACCCCATCCTGGACCATTTCAACGTACTCCTGCCCGATGGCCTTGCCGTCCTCAGGAAGGTTTCTCCCGATTGCCCATCGGAAATCGCGCGCCGAATCGACCAGGTTGGCGGCTACTTCCCCAGCATCGTAATTGCTGTGGAAGCGGTAGCCAGGCTGGGATAGCAACTCACCAAACAGGCGGCTCAGGAAGTGATCCAGCTCCAGGGCAGGCCCGGAGGCATACTCCTGTATCCAGGCGCGCAGGTTCTCGTAACGCTGGCCGAGAACGTAGGTGATGCGCTCCTGCATCTCCCCACGGAGCTGGTCAAATGAAGTCAGTACGGGAATTCCATCCCGCACCCGGTAGACGATCTCGCTTAGCAATTGCGCTCTCACCAGGTCGAGGTCCTCGATGGACAGCAGCAGTGCGTAGGCCACGTCGTGCCGGGATGGCAGGTATACGCCTCCTTGCCCCTGGGCCCAGTGAGGGTGCGCCAGCGCTGCCAGAGTCAGCAGGCAGTGTGTGGCAGGTTCTTCCCGCAGGGCGCGCGAAGGACGGTGCGAACGGACCGGTATCGCCTCTCGCTCTAGCCGCTCGGTGAGCGAAAAGCGTAAAGCGTCTGTCAGGTAGGGGGCCAGCACGACGATGTCTTTCGGGGTGACGGACTCATCTCGCACCAGTCGCACGATCTGCTGCGCCACCCAATCGATCATCTGGGGGTAGTATTGGTGGACTTCGAAGCCCAGGGCTTGCCGGTAATTGTGTGAGCCTTCGTTTTCAAAGCCCGGGCGTGGTGTCCTTCGGAGCAGGGCATCCCCTAAGCGTAGGGCGAAATCTTCCAGCGGCTCCGGCATTACAAAGCTGCCTTCAAATTCTACCTGCTCCTCGCATAGCTCTTTCAGGCCGTAAGCGCTATCTGAGTCGGCTCCTAGAAAGACGCGGTAACCGGCATGCTGGTCGTAGATCAGCAAGGCTGACTCGAAATCCGGCAGCCATTGGCGTAACAAATCATGCGCGGCCGGGACATCTTCTTCGATATTATCGGCGATCAAATGCCGGTACTGCGCCTGAAGGTAGTTCCTGCAGGTAGGCTCGTTCCAAAGGTGTTTCAGGAACACATCCAATTGAAGGGAAAAATCCAGCAGGTTGTGCTCCAGGCAATAGCTGCGGAAGCGCAGCGCGGCTTCCTGTGCATCATCATAGACGCGCGCCTGCTTGGTCTCCCCAATCCAGGCTGCTTTCAGTCGCTCTCCGATCTCTGTGTAGGGAAAACCCACCGTAGCCGCTTTATTCAAATTGTCCAGCACCTGGCTATATAACCGGTTACGCGGCAGCGTCACAGGCTCGAAGCTACCCTTTTCCAGCATTGGTTTCACCACCCTGGCCATATAATACTGGGCCGTTTCCAGGGTCAAGAAAACCGGCGGCAAACCCGGCTGGGCGAAGCCGGCTGCCGGAGCAGCCAGGGGCCAGAACAACTCGATCATGCGTTTAGCCAGTCCGCCAATGGTGAGGGCCTGGACCATGCCGCCTGCCACGACTCCAGGATGTCTGGCAGCCTCCATGTAAGGGGCTGCCAGGGTGCGTTGGGGAGTCAGGAGCAGGATATTGTCCCCACGCACTCCCTGGCTCATCAGGTGCAGCATGCGCTCGACTCCCACAGTGGTCTTTCCGCTGCCAGCCGGCCCTTCCAGGAAGATCTTACTCTGGAGGGGTTTCCCGAGAATTTCGAGTTGATTTTCTGTCAAGAAGACTTGGTACATAGCGAACTATTGCTTATCAGGGGATAGGTAGGCCAGGGCTTAGTTCGTTCGAGTAAAGCCCACGGCATTGGGGTGCGAACTCTACAGGAGTCTATAATAAAAGAAGATTCTCGTCAAATGACTTTTTTACTCCGGTTGTCAACATACGCTTTAATGAGTGAGGGGCTGTCCGTTATCTAACAGACAGCCCCTTTTTTCATGAGTTGATATTTAATATCCTATGGTAGTTTGGTGATCCGTCCTTCGATCGTCGGATAAACTGCAGGATCTATGGGGGTATTGGCAGGAGGTACACCAAAGCGGTACTGTACGTATTCTATCAGGGCGTCCAGGTCGCTGACCCCAATGTAAGCAAGGTTCGTTCCGCTGAGGAAGGTGCTGAACTTGTCGCCCCCGGTCGCCAAGTACTCATTCATGGTCACTGTATAGGCAGTCTCATCGTAGGCGATTGGCGTCCCATCTGACAGTGTTAGCGCCGAGATGCGCGATCCTACTGGGAGATTCAGGTCGTAAGAGTAGGTTATGCCTGAAACCAGCAGCACCTTGGAAGAGGTCTGGGTGGGAGGGAACTGTTGCTCCAGCAGGGCGTAGATTTGGCTGCCGGTCAGTGTCATGGTGGCAAGCTTGTTGTCGAACGGTTGGACAGTCAAGAAATCGCCATAAGTGATATCGTGCGGGTAGGTGGTGTATTCGAGTGAGGCTCGAATACCGCCCGGGTTCATAAAGGCGATCTGTGTGCCGCCTTTCCAGCGTTGGGCGTCGGCAATCAGGGTACCCATAGGTGATTCACCAGCCGCGTTTGCTGTCCTGCTGATGGTGCCTTCCGTTGAGGCCTTAACGGCGTTGACGATCGGTGCAATCTCCGTCTTGTAATCATCCACAAGCGCTGCGATTCCTGCATCCGGTGTTACACCCTCGTTCCAGGTGGTAACAACTTGGAGATTCGATGTGGCTACGTTTCGGAACAGTCGGTCATAGCGTAGGTCGGAGACTCCAATAGCTGTCCCGGATGAGTATTGTTCGATGATCGGGATGTTGTTGATCACCCCTGTGTAGCCGCTGTGTGAGTGGCCAGCGATGATCAGGTCAACGCCTGGCACGGCCACCGTGAGCATCTCGCCACTCACGACACCGCCGTATACGTCCGGCATGTGCGCCAGTACAACGACCAGGTCAGCGCCTTGGGAGCGCAGCTCACCCGTTAGCTGGCTTACGATCGGTCCTACCGGGCGGAACTCCAGCCCGGCCAGGTTTCCGGCCATGACAATGGTAGGCGTGTACTCGCTGGTTACACCGATTACACCAATCTGTTGTCCCTTGACAGTAAACATAGTAGTTGGAACCATCCAGTAGGGTCGTGCGCCGGTTCCAGTGTAGAAGACGTTAGCGAGCAGGATGGGGAAGTTGGCCTGAGCGATGCGCTCTTGAAGGATGGCCTGGCCCCAGTCGAATTCATGGTTGCCTACCACCGATGCCATATAGCCCATATGGTTGAAGACGTTGATGGCCGGAGCCCCTTGCAGCAAGTTGGAGATGGGCGTGCCCTGCATGATGTCCCCAGCATCTAAGAGTAGGGTGCCGAGGGGATTGAGGGTCTTGTAGTTATTGATGTAGGCCATGTTGTAGGCTGCACCGCCGACAGGCTTGGTGCTCACGAGCTTCCCTGTTTCGAGCTGCCCATGAAAGTCGTTGGTCGAAAGGAAGGTGTAGAGTGGATAACGCGCCTCTCGAACCCATGCCAGAGCTTCAGCATTTGTCACCAATTGCTTGGGTAGGATCTGGTTTCCATCAGGTAAGAAGATCCCAGCCTGGATGGCATAGGTTGTAGCTCCCTTGGCCCAACTGGAGATGGTGCCACTATCCGTGTATGAATTGAGCACAGTCATATCCGTTCCGATATCACGGAGGAACTCCATTGCCACGTTGCTCAATAGGAAGAACTCACCCTCACGAGAGAGTTCTGTTCCTGGTGTTTTCTTGTCGCTGGGTATTCGCAGGTAGCTATCTCGAGAGAGGTCGAATGCTGTCCAGAGCAAGTCTGCGTTGTCGCTGCGGGTTATGGGGAATCCGGCGGTTTCACTTAGCCAGGTGTTCACAGGTGGAAGTAGTGTATAGTTCTGTACGAATACGTCGCTGGGGGAAATCGTGCCCCGCTCCATTATCCAGTCTGTGATCAGCTCGCGCACCTCAGTTGTAGATTGGTAGAGCTTATTCGCAGTTGGGAACATACCGGAAGCGCGGTAGTTGTTGAGTGCTACGCGTACGATCTGGTCCATGGCAAGCGGCTGTCCGTTGAGCTTGAGCTCGACCACACGCTGTCCAACGGGTTTGGTCACATCCAGCTTATACTCGATACCTGCCCACAGGTCATAGTTATAATCGCGCACCATAGTGTTGACTGTCACGCCAGCCGGCTCGTAGTAGTAACGGTTGAAGTAGTTTGAGGTCCACTCCAGCTCGTCCTTGATCATCTGCCCGGTTGCTTCGATCACATAAAGTGTGTTGTCGTAGATGTAAACGGCGTAGGCATCCTTGAGCTTGATCGGTCCAGTAAACAGCTGAGCCTGGTTGTTAAAGAGGGCTGCCAGCGAAGCCTCCACTGGGAAACCGGCTGCTGCGGCGGCCTCCATTTGCACATGGTTGATCAGGTCAGCCATCGGGCCGTCTGCGATGCGGGCCTTGAAGCCGCCGGGGAAGTCATCGGCTGCATAGCCGATGGGTGTGTTTATGTAAGCAACTGCTGCGTCGTGATAGGGCTTGGTAATGGCCAGGATGTTTGGGTCCTCGGCGTAGCCCCACATCACAGGCGTCGTGCTGGATTTGGTGGTCACCGTCCAATCGCTCCCTGAGCCGGTCACCGTAATGCGGATGTCGGAAACGTTACGTGTGTGATAGTTGGGCTCTGTGATTAGCACGCCGTTGATCAATTGGCCTGCGACATTCGCATGCGCGTGCCCAGCCAAGATCACGTCGATGCCTGGAACCTCGTAAGCCAGGAACTTAGCGAAGTTTTCCTCCCTTCCGTAGCCGTAGGTTTCATCTAAGCCAGTATGCGCTGCAACGACGATCACATCTGCCCCTGCTGCGCGCATCTCAGGTACATATTGGTTAGCTGCATCCATCGCGTCCCCAAACACGCAGTCTACGATGTTCTCGGGACGCTCCCAGTGTACAACTGCCGGCGGGGTCAAGCCCAAAATGCCCACTTGCACACCACCTATGTCCTCTATGACATATGGCTGAAAGGTATAGTCGCGACAGCCGGTGACATTGGCAGAGAGCAGCGGGAAGTTCGCTTCAGCTTGATACTTATTAAAGACCGACGGGCCGAAGTTGAACTCATGGTTGCCGACAGTGCCAGACACGAACCCCATGGCGTTCATTGTAGCAGCCAGAGGGTTCATTGCCTCAGGATGGAGCACCCCAAAATAATACGCCAGGGGGGTTCCCTGGATCGTATCACCATTATCGATCAAGATCGTGTTGGGGTTCGTAGCACGTACTTCCTGAGCGTAGGTCATAACCTTGGTCAGGCCGCGCCCTGAAGTGCTGCTGGGTACGCTATCCGTGAAATAATCGTAGTTATCAATATTGCCGTGAATGTCGCTGGTCCCAAGGATGACCAAATCGCGGGTCTCTTCCGCCCTGGCAGCGCTGGTTGGTATAAACGCTGGAATCGCTATGGTTAATATTAGAAACATAGACATCAAAGCGTGAAGTTTTTTATTCATCATTTTTCTCCTATTCGAAATCGGAAACTTTAGTCGCTTTCCTTTTGGGCAAACCACGTTCGTTGCTTAGGATCGTCACCTCCTTGCCGTAGGTTTCTATTCGGCGAAAGCTAAATGAGGATATAAGGTAAAAAAAAAGTTTATAAGTATTGTGCGTAGGTTATTACTAGAACATACTCCTTCTCAGGTATGGGATATATAGATTAAAATCCTTAGGAACAAAATTAAATGGAAATACATCATTGAGAGGTGATAGATCCTTCACATGTCTCGAAAATTGAGATGATGAAATCGATCGTATTTACAGATCACCTCCTACACGGAAGCAAGTGCAGTCAACCTTCATGGTTTCGGCCTATTATTTTTATTATTTTTTAGAGATTCAAGCTAATATGTAATGGAAAATATTATAACAAAAAAGTTCTCATTTTTTATTAATCTTAATTTAATTCATGTTAATTATTGTTCTTGATGGATTGTGCATCGGTTTGTGTTTATTATCACATAAAGAATAAGGTAAACTTGACTTCTATGAAAATCATCATCCCTGCCATGGGCTCGCGCGGCGACGTCCAGCCTTATCTCAACTTAAGCCAGGGTTTGCAGGCTGCCGGGCACGATGTGACCCTGGCGACCAACCCAACCCTGCTGCCCCTGGCAGCCGCCCACGGGGTTAAAGGTGCGCCGGTAGGCCCTCCGGTCGATATGGGGGAGGTGGGCGCACGCTTGTTAGCCCAGTCCTTCAACAATATGTGGATTGGGATGCTGCGCGTGATGCAGTTCGGCGCAAAACTGATCCAGGAAGCTTATCCTGATGTACTGGAAGTTTGTCGTGGCGCTGACCTGGTCATCACGACGGATACGACCAGCGGCATTGCCGAGGCTGAGAACCTTGGCTTGCCATGGATCAGTGTTACTTTGCAGCCTGGTCGTATCCCGGTGCCTAGCCAATCCCCCGGTTTTTTTCAGCGCGCTTTTTTCCCTTTACTGGGCAAGCTGCTAGTCGCTCCCACGAACCGCTTCCGGGCGCGTGTTGGCGCTCCACCGGCAGAGGACATCAGCTCTATCATGTCGGAGCACATGGGCTTGCTGCCGGTCAGCCGGTGCGTTGCTCCACCTGACCCCCGCTGGCCTCCCCAGGTCCATCTGACCGGCTACTGGTTCTCCCGCGGACAGGTGAATTGGTTTCCCCCAACTGACTTGCTTGAGTTCCTCGCTGCCGGAGATCCTCCAGTTGCCGTGAGTCTGGGTGTAATGAGCATGTCCGGCAAACACGCCCACCAGGGAGCTGAGATCGTGCTCCAGGCCTTGAGGGAAGCCAGACTGCGCGCCATCATCCAGGGTTGGGATGCCGCCCTCCAGGCCAAGGACCTGTCCGGGGAGGTCTACCACGCTGGACCCATGCCGCATGACTGGCTCTTTGAGCGGGTCGGGGCGGTGATC
This sequence comes from uncultured Anaerolineaceae bacterium, assembly GCA_964486825.1. GTDB lineage: Bacteria > Chloroflexota > Anaerolineae > Anaerolineales > UBA4823 > CAZAQS01. The sequence continues at coordinate 12,731 of CAZAQS010000045.1, forward strand.
CACCACGGTGGCTTTGGCACTACGGCTGCCGTGCTACGGTCGGGCGCGCCTGGCATCGTCGTGCCGCATATCATCGACCAGTTTTACTGGGGTCAACGGGTATATGAGCTGGGGGTAGGGCCGAAGTTCATCTCGCGTGGAAAGTTAAACGCTCAAAACCTTGAAAATGCACTCGGGCAAGCCTTGAACGATGGCGATATGCGCCGGAAAGCCTCGGCTCTGGGAGATGCCATCCGGTCTGAGCCGGATGGGGTCAGCGTTGCTGTGCGCCTGATCGAGGGGTTGGCGGGCTGAAAGGCGATCATCTATCTTTTCACGATGACTGGTGCTACTTTTTGGGAGCCGTACTCTCCAACCTTGCCATCCATAAACTGGCTGTCTCTGGCTGGACTGTCTCTTCAACCACAGAAAGCAAATGCATGCTTAGTTGGTCGATATCGACTTCATCACGAAGCAGGACAGCAAAGGATTCCAATGTTTGAGCGGCGTCATAGCGGCGGCGGAAAAAGCGCCTATCGATGAACTCTTGAATGCGCCTGCGGAATGGGTTGAACAAAGCTGCGATCACCAACGTGGAGAGAACGATAGCAACCTGCGAGTCGGCTGCCTGGCCGCTGATCGAGCGAAAGGCCTGCTGGAATGTAACTACGCTGGCGAAATAAATCAAAACCAGGCTGAAGGTAAGCGAGCTATAAATCAGGGTTCGACGGATGATGAGATCAATGTCGAAAAGTTGGTAGCGCAGGATTGCTATCGCCATGGAAGCTGGAAATAAGAGCAGGATTACACCGACGAAGTTTGCATCCAGGCCAGGTAAACCAAAAAAAGGCGGCAGCAAGTAAAACAAGACTGCCAGACTGCCGACGGTTAACCCGCTGAATACCACAAATCGGATTTTCTTGCGGCTTGATTCTGATCTGTCCCGGCGGTATTGGTGTAGTATGATGGCAACCGTTGGTAGGAACAAGCCGATAGCAGCCAGGGACTCACCTTGCCCCCAGGAATCAATCCATTCCAAAGTGTTACTTAAATAGATTCTAGTGATGGCAAAGTAAGCAATTATGAAAAAGAAAACAGCCAGGTAGGGGACATACAACCAACCAGGGCGTTTAACCAGGATGGGGAGTGGACGCGGGAATGTCAAAGCAAGCTGTACACCTGCGGCCCAGTTCGATAACCACAAGAAAGAGGCAATCACAGTGTACAGCCAAAAGCCATACCCGGTCAAGATATCTGGAACCTGCCGGTAGAGGGACCAGACGTAGAAATGGCTGCCGGTCATCGCCCAAATGAAAACGCTGGCAGCAGATGGATCGTTAGGACGGCGGAGAAAGACGAAAAAGATCAGGATCTGGGTGACGGCTGCATACAGGAGGACTCCCCAATGGGCTGCGAGGATTGCCAGGATGGGCTGGTTTGTCAGTCTAACCGGAATGGACAGCATTTCCCCATCTCTTAAGACCTGGTATTCTATTACCTGCCCTACGCTCAATTCTGAAGACGCCCTACCAGGCTTGAATATATTGTTGATAATCGATCCGATAGGTACCCCATCAATAGCAACCAAAAAATCGTTAGCTTGCAAACCGCTTTCAATTGAATAGGTGTGCAGGTGAATTCCCCGGTTATCCCAGGCTTGCGGGCTCTTATCGATCCTGGCCCCATCGGAAGGTGTGAGAAGCTGGTAGGCGAAAACCACACCCACCAGAAGCAGGCAGAAGCCTCCGAATAACCAGATCAGGCTTGGTCTTAATACCAATTCTTTCAGCCGTCTTTCTTGATCCATAATGACAACCCCTATTTTGAGAACAAAAGCAAGGCTGAGGCTTAGCGCGTCAGGCTGCGGTACTTGATGCGGTGCGGCGTATCCGCCTCCTTGCCTAGTCGTCGTTTGCGGTCTGCTTCATAATCCGACCAGTTCCCGTGGAACCAGCGTACCTGGCTATCCCCTTCAAATGCCAGGATATGTGTGGCTACCCGGTCCAGGAACCAGCGGTCGTGGCTGACCACGATAGCGCAACCGGCGAAGTTGTCCAGCGCTTCCTCGAGCGCCCGGAGCGTATTGACATCCAGATCGTTGGTCGGCTCGTCCAACAGCAGCACGTTGGCGCCCTGTCTGAGCATTTTTGCCAGGTGCACCCGGTTGCGCTCGCCGCCTGACAGGTTTTCCACCTGCTTCTGTTGGTCGGAGCCCAGGAAGTTGAAGGAGGCCACGTAAGCTCGAGAATTCATCTTCCGGCTTCCCAGGGAAATAATGTCTTCGTCTCCCGAGATCTCTTCCCAGACGTTCTTTTCTCCATCCAGGGATTCACGGGACTGATCCACATACCCAAGTTGGACTGTCTGCCCGATCTCTATTTGACCACGGTCTGGTTTTTCCTGCCCGGTGATCAGTTTCAGCAAGGTCGTCTTTCCAGCGCCGTTCGGGCCGATCACCCCAACGATGCTGCCGGGTGGGATGCTCAAATCCAGGTCTTCGAGCAAGACGCGTTCCCGGCCACCCTCACCGAAAGCTTTGGTGACACCTTTCAGCTCGATGACCACGTCCCCCAAGCGAGGACCCGGGGGGATATAGATCTCCAGGTCTTCCCGGCGCTTTTCGTACTCCTGGTCGAGCAGCTTCTCGTAAGCCGTGACGCGCGCTTTACCCTTCGCCTGCCTGGCCTTGGGTGACATATGGATCCACTCCAGCTCGCGTTCAAGTGTCCTCTGGCGCTTGCTTTCGCCGCTCTCTTCGCGCGACAACCTCTCCCTCTTCTGTTCCAGCCAGGAAGAATAATTGCCCCTCCAGGGGATGCCGTGACCCCGGTCGAGTTCCAGGATCCACCCGGCTACATTGTCCAGGAAGTAGCGGTCGTGGGTTACTGCGATCACCGTTCCTTGGTACTGTTGAAGATGCCTTTCCAGCCAGGCAACCGACTCTGCATCCAGGTGGTTGGTTGGCTCGTCGAGCAGCAGGATATCCGGCTCGGTCAAAAGCAGCCGGCATAGAGCCACTCGCCGGCGTTCGCCTCCTGATAGCACGGCAATGGGGGTGTCACCGGGTGGGCAGCGGAGCGCATCCATAGCAATCTCCAGGCGGTTTTCTAATGTCCAGGCGTCGTGTTTATCCAGCTCCTCTTGCAGGCGCCCCTGTTCTTCGATCAAGGCCTCGAAATCTGCATCCGGCTCGGCGAAGCGGGCGCTGACTTGCTCGAACTCCGCCAGCATGTCTACCAATGGCTGAACCGACTCCTCCACTACTTGTATGACGGTCTTGGAATCATCCAGCCCGGGTTCCTGTTCTAGCAGCCCGGTAGTATAGCCTTTTGAAATGGTGGTCTCCCCGCTATAGCCGTCGTCCTTTCCGGCCATGATCCTCAAAAGCGTGCTCTTGCCAGCCCCGTTCAAACCTAGAACGCCGATCTTGGCCCCATAGTAGAAGCCCAGAGAGATATCCCTCAAGACCTGCCTGTTGGGGGGGAAGATGCGTCCCACTCGCACCATGGAGAAGATCACTTGTTGGTCATTCATACGCCTTCCTTTCCATTACTGCTCGGGCATGGGTACGATTTTACCCTTATTCCACCTGATTTTATCTAATCTCTTTGAGCTGATATCGATCCCAGGAAAGCGAAGCTTACAAATATGTACGGATCTCCCCAGGATAAGGATCCATTCTTGCAAACTTGTATGGGAAAATTCCAATTACTTTAACTATAATTGTATAAGCAATGATAAATGATAAATTTTAAATAGCAGAACATAATGATGAAAAGAACACAATTGCAATGTAACTCTTATCATTTTTCGGGAATCGAGTTAAAGTACCAGATTGGGTTGATTTTGCTGCTGGCCTTTTTGCTCAGCGCGCTTTCGCCTTTCGTACATCCAGCCTTTGCTGCCGATCCCACGACCGTGGAGGACACGGCCGGGAAAAACCCGCTCCCAGCCTTGAGAGAGTTCGTCGTGGGGATTAAAAACGGTGAAACCAAGGACCTGGTTGGTGTATACGTGCCGGGCGTCCTGGCGCTTCCCGTTATACAACAGCCCTCCAATTCACCAGCTTATGTCTCTTCCACCCCGGGAGTAGCTACCCAATTCCGGATGGCCAAAGATTACGGGACGGACGCTCTCCTGGCGCATAATACCCTGTCTGGCAAGCTGTTTTTCGACTTGGAAGCCGGACAGCGGGTGGTGCTGGTGTTTGGTGATGGGCGGGTCAGGTTCTACGAGGTCAAAGAGCTCAACTCCTACCAGGCTTTATCCCCTAACAGCCCCTATTCGAATTTCATAGATCTTACCGATCCGGGTCAGGTACTCTCCGCGTCGGACGTCTTCATGAAGAACTTCGGCGCCGGCAGCCAGCTGGTCTTTCAAACCTGTATCGAATCGGGGGGGGTGGAGTCCTGGGGCAGGTTATTTGTCAAGGCAGAACCCATCCGAAGGACTCTAGCCCTTGGTTCCCTGGCAATCCGCTTCTAATCTATTTTGATCCTTTTATCCATCCATTCTTAATAAAAACCCGCCGGCTTGAGGGACCGGCGGGTTTGCTTTAAATGCACCTCGTTTATCGATTTGGTGCTGCTACCAGGATCAAGCGATGTGTATTGCTTTCGTACGGCCAGCATGTCACGATGGTTAATCGCTCATCCTCGGAGGGAAGGATCCATTGAGAGTTTCGCACGCGTTCATCCAGCGGAGCGTATTTCTCGGGCAGGATCATCTTGTTTGTGATCCTGTAGCTGAATGACGAATCACTTGACTCAACGATGATCTCGTCGCCCTGTTCGAGCTCAACCAGCCGTTTAAATACCTCCCCGTAGATATTGTGGTGCCCGTTGAGCACGGTATTCCCTGGGACGCCAAGCGGCGCCGACGAAACATGCCATCCGGCCGCGTACTCATCAGGAGCATGCCAGACCTGGAAGGGCTTGCCTGAAATCTCCAAGATCTGGGCTTCTGAAGTCAATACCGGTGCATCCAGCTCTATCACCGGGATTACAAGGCGCACAGGGATCTCAGGTGAGGCTGGCTTTGGAGGCGCCGGTAGCTCTACCACCATGGATTCGGGGTACAGCATCTCCGCCTCGTAAAGCTCGGAGAGCAACAGGTTATTTGCCACTTCATCCTGGGTTGGGGTTTGTGAATCACTCGAAGGCGCCAGGAAAGAGGTGGAGGGTCCCTTTGGATTCAGATTGTCTCCCTGGTCTTCTTCACCTGGGGCTCTTTCCCAAGCATGCGATAGGAAATCGTAAGGTTTGCCTGCTTCCTCTGCACCCACCGGCTCTTGGAAGGCAAGAGTAGACATGATCGAGGTAGCATTTGCGATTCCAAGCGAAGCTAACACGATCCCAATTGCCACCAGGAGATTGTGTACCCTAAACCGTCCCATCGTCCACCAACCCTGGCTTCAGGTTTATTCCGTATCCTTTTTCTTTACCATTCCGGTAAATACCAGGCCCAGGCCGAAGAAGGCAATTCCCAGGCTGATGAAAAGCTTTTGTAGCTCGCTGGAAGTGAACCAGCTGCCTGATAGGTCTGCCCCAGTAACCGGGACAAGCAGGGGTGGCTGTCCGCTTTGGGTTATGCTTGGAGGCGGAGGCAAGGTAGAATCAGGAACAGTTGGGGTTTCAGGTGTTCCAGGCGTTTCTGTCACCTCTGGCGTTTCAGGTGTTCCAGGTGTACCTGTCACATCCGGTGTTCCAGGCGTCTCGGTCGACGTGTTGGTTGGAGTAGCAGTCGGCGTTTCTGTCGGTACATCGGTGGGTGTATATATCGGCGTTTCGGTGACCTCGGGTGTGCCGGGGGTAGGTGTGATATTCGGTATATCCGGTGTTTTCGTCACTGGTGTATTGGTGGGAGTGTCCGTGGGTGTATTGGTCGGAGTGTCCGTGGGTGTATTGGCTGGAGTGTCCGTCGGTGTATTGGTGGGAGTGTCCGTGGGTGTATTGGTCGGAGTGTTCGTCGGTGTTTTGGTTGGCGTCGGAGAATTACCGATTCGAGTATAAATTAGTACATGTGAAATTTCTTGACAGGTACTACCGTCTCCAACCCTCTGGATCGTTACCGTTTGGGTGCCAATGCCAGAAACCGAATAACACCCATCCGATCCATTGCTTGTAAATGAAATACACGCCACCCCAGATTTAATGATAATCTCGCTGATCACTTTGTCGGCGCTGGTCGTGTAAGTGAAAGGCCCGCCACCTTCGAGCTTGACCTCGAAGCCAGTTCCACAAGGTCCACCATCTTCTGCAGTGGCCGGCTGCTGGGCTATCGACAGGAACATGGCTACGATCATGCTTGCAATACCCAATATATAGCTGAAGTGTGCTGCTTTCCTAGATAGATTTTTTGACTTAGTCTTCATTGCATAACCCTCGTAAGAATAATTGGATCATCTCCAGGCTTTGATAATCCTTGGGCTTTGATGAGAAAGCTTTTTTGATATCACGGCTATCCTGTAGAATGAGTATTAGGTTGTAAAAGAAAAATCAAGTAGGGAGGATGGGTGGTATCCTTTGGTAGTCTGTATGACAAATAAAATATTAAGTGCAAGAAAAAAACCGGCTGGTTTGGCCGGTTTCGCTACTGGCTCCACGCTGACCGTACCGCTTACCAGACTTGTCTCTGGTGTTGCGGATAAGCGACCATGTCAAATCAGCGCTTCAATGCCTCACAATTCCTATTCAGTTTTCCTGAAGACTATCCTGAAGTATACCTTAACTCCTCCTTAACTCTACTAAGGTTAGATTAATAATTGAAAATAATAACCATCTTTCACTAAAAAATCAACCTAAACTTATCGTATTTCTGATCTAATAATACCTGGTGCAAGTCACAAATCCGGTCTTAAAACCGGTCATATCTGGTCGCAATATTTTCGAAAAAATACTACCTGTCTGAGATATCGATCATTTGGTCGCGCATGGCTGGCAATTACCAGCGTTGGTGTACCTGCTCGCGTATAGACGTATCGTATACCTGTTGCAAGCGCGCCATAACCTCTCCACTCAGCGCGGGTACATCAGAAGCAGCTGCATTCTCCACCGCCTGCCGGCTGTTCTTAGCGCCTGGAATAGCAAGCGTTACCGCTTCGTTCATTAAGATCCAACGCAAGGCGAGCTGAGTCATAGTCACCCCTTCAGGAACCAAGGCCTGCACTTCTTCGACCGCCTTCAGGCCTGTCGCGTAATCCACGCCTGAAAAGGTTTCCCCCACATCGAACGACTCGCCCTGCCGGTTGTACGCACGGTGGTCACCCGTATCAAACTGCGTATCTTGGGTCATTTTACCGGTCAGCATCCCGCTGGCAAGCGGCACCCTGGCCAAGATGGCGACCTGCTTTTTTCGAGCCAATCCAAAGAACATCTCGGCCGGTCTTTGTCGGAAGATATTATAGATAATTTGCACGCTCTGAACGTTTGGAAATTCCAGCGCTTTGATGGCTTCTTCGACTTTCTCGACGCTTACTCCGTAATGGCGCAACTTACCTGCCTGCACCAGGCTATCCAGGACTTCGAAAACCTCCGGCATATAGAATACCTGGGTAGGCGGGCAATGAAGCTGTACAAGGTCCAGGGCTTCTACAGACAGGTTTTTAAGGCTGCGATCAACGAAGGCGGTCAGGTTTTCCCGGTTGTAGCCTTGCGGGGTATGTGGCTTCAGCCTGCGTCCTGCTTTCGTGCCTACATAAATTCGCCCGCGGTATTCTTTAAGCACCTTCGCAATCAGCTGCTCGCTTCTGCCGTCGCCATAGACGTCGGCCGTATCGATAAAGTTCACCCCTTCTTCGATAGCTGCTCTTAGTGCATCCAGGGCTTCGTTTTCACTTACGTGTCCCCAATCCGCCCCGATTGCCCATGCGCCAAAACCGATTTCCGATACTTTCCAGCCGGTCCTTCCAAAATCGCGGTAATTCATGCTGCCTCCCTGCCTGAATGGTGATGTCTTGGAATTGATTGGATACGACCCAATTATATTCCACACACCTGTTATCAGACAGAGAGGCAGCCAGAAAGAATGAATTTTTTCGTCTTTATGTCGCTGATAGATTAGGGTAGGAGACCCTCTACGTCCGCGCTGCGGATGGTCTGTCCAAGCTCGTCCGTGCGGACGACGTATTCCTGCTCGTTGACTACCATCCTGACTTCATACCCAGGGGTTATGACCTGAGCGCAGGCTTCTCCCTCATCCGGCAATTCCAGGCAAGCGTCTAGCCATTCCTGTGGTTGGATCGAAGTGATCTGGACCTGGGTAATATCCACGCCAAGCGTGGTGGCAACTTGTTGCCTGGCTGTCTCCACGGCCATAGGGATATCGTCCCCGGTCACGGGAATCTCTTGCGTCGGGCCGCACGCGGTCAGCGCCAGGATTCCGATCAATGCTAGAGCCAATATTCCACTAATTTTTTTCATGATTTATCCTCCCTATTTTCCTATAAGACCTGCAAACTGCTCGTATGTTTACAAGAGTCAGTAGCATCATGCAACATTATAGGAGGAGAGATAATAAAATAGAATACGGGATTTCCCATCCATACGGTAGGGAAATCCCTGTATACATAATCCTCTTATCATTTGCCCCCAGGTCCTAAGAGGTTGGGACCAGTACAAATTCGATCTCCAGGCCTACGTTTTCACCTACATTGGCTACAAAAGGCACGCTGGGTATGGACAATCCATAATCGCTCCTCAAGATGGTTGTGGAAGCCAACCCGCGTAATCGCTCCATTGACTCAACCGAAACTGTAGCGTCGAAGACCACAGGTTGAGTGGTATCCCGGATGGTCAGATCGCCAATTATCTGGAAGTTGTACGTCTGCCCGGGATCTACGCTTCCGCTAAGCCCGGAAATGCCTGTCGGAGTAAAAGTCAAGAACTCGAATTGGTCAGTGTGCAAGATCCGGTTGCGGATGGCCTGGTTACGGCGGTCCTGATCGGTGATCAATGTCCGTGCGTTGACTGTGATAACACCTACGCGTGCCTGGTTCAGGTCATTCCAATCTACCTCGATCTCTCCAGCCACCTGGTTGGTAACACCCACGACATCCGTGGGTTGCCCGTTCAGCTCCTCGAAGATCATAAAACGGGCTTGTGACTCAGCTTGCGAGATCGTGAACCGGCTCACGCTGGAGGTAGCCTCTTCTTGTGTGGGCGTGACCAGCACAAGCTCTGGTTCTTCCACCGGATCCGTTGCCACTTGCGGCCCGATTGTCTGTACCATGGTTGGCGCAGGGCTGGTCGTTGTGGCTTGCGGATCATCCGGCAGCGGGATGGCTGTGACCGGCTGGCTGGCTTCCAAGGTATCCCCTAGCACCCAGTCATACAGCCAAACTCCCCCTGCCACGACTACCACCCCCAACACAGCTATCACGATGAATGCTGCGCGCTTACTAATCATTGATTTATCTCCCCGAATTTGTCTGATTTAAAACCAGCGCCTATTTTATCTCAAAATTGGCATTCGAATTAGACACAAAAATACCCAGCGGGGGTTGATGTTGAAATTTATTCCGGCTCAATGGTAAACTTCAACGGGTAACGGTTGAGGCGGGCGTTCATATGCGCCAGGCCGACGCGTTTTATCGCTTCTGATTTTGGCAAGGTCTGTACATGAGCTTCGCCATGATAGTGGGCCGTGTACATTACCTGGAAGGCATGCAGATTATCCAACATAAAGACATTGCGGAGGATTTGCAACACGAAATCCATTGGAGTGACGTCATCGTTATGAATGATGACCCGGTAAGGTGGCTCGAGGGAGGTTTTTTCCTCCTCTATCTCACGGATTTTGGGGAGGGAGAGGCTCATGAAATGAATTATACAGGGATTGAATACGCATGGATCTTGAATTGAAATCTAATCAGGGTGAGACCGTTCGATACCAATAAATAACTTACGAGGTGAAATTCTATTGCCTCGGACTCGGAATAGAACCGGCTCAAATCTGGAATAACGGGCAGGGCCAGGGCCTGATCCTTAATATGGGCAATGCCATTTTGGAAATTTTCGACGAAAAACAGGCCCAAACGATCGACCAAATCGAGGCGGGGCAACGTATCAGCGGTCCGATCCGGTTTTCTTAGTACCTATGACCCTGCTTTAATCAATGCCTGTGCGGCGAATATACCCGATATTGCTGAGGCGCTCACCCCATAGCCTGGGTAAGATGTTTGGCCAGCTTGAAATAAGCCGCGGACGGGTGTTTTGTGAGGGAATTGTGCTCGCGGATCGACCGTCGGCGACAAGCCGTACAGCGCCCCTTTATACAGGTGCAGCCGGTTCTGGAAATCACTTGGAGTGAGCACCCTTCTAACCGCTATTTCCATTTTGTAGCGGCTACCTAAAGACTTCAAAGCCCCTTCGACGATTAAATCCGCCCATTCTTTGCTCCACTCTTCCGGTGGCAGATCCTGAGGGATAGGTGGATACATCTCCACGATGCTTCCCCCGGGTGGTGCTAGCTCAGGCATCGTTACCGTCGGTACAAAGAAGATAGGCCACCTTACTTCCGCCTCATGTGGTGTGAATACCTGTCCCTGGTCTTCCATCCACGGAAGGATGTTGATCGAATGGCTTCCTACGTTGATCTTGTTCGTAAGGCCCAGCTGTAAGGACAGTGCTTTGTGGGATATGGGTGCTTTTTCGACCCGCCGCCTCATATTCACAGGAACCTCTTCTTGGGTCAATAACCTGTTCCAGGTGATCATACCACTTACGGTCGAGATCACTGCATCCACACATACCTGGCCTTCCCCATCTATATCCAAACCAGATACATCCCCGTTCTTAAGAATAATCCGTTTGACCGGAGTATTCAAATGGATTTCGCCATCGTTTTCTGTTAAGCCCTTTTGTAAAGCCTCGGGTATCTTTCCCATCCCACCCTCCGGCAGATAAAAGCCTTCGCACAGCAGAGAGATCACACCGAGCAGCGAAATAACAGGCGTTTTGTGTGGAGGCAGGCCAGAAAACAGCAATGCACCAGACAGAGCCGCCCGGACTGCTTCATCTCTGAAGAGGGTACGAAGCTCAGACGCAACATCTCCGTGCAGCTTGGGAAGATGACGCCATGCTTTTCGGAGCATATGTCCCATAGAGAAGGGGTGCAGCAGGACATCGGTCTCAAACAAGCGCAGCACTGGCTCCCATTTTTCCAACGTTCGCCGAAGATCTTCCTGGATTCTGCCGTTGGCATGGGCACGACCTGCCCGTTGCAGTGTTAATTCATGCCGGTCTCCTACCGTCACGGTAGAACCATCAGGTAGAATCGTGGTGTGCCCGGCGGTGATCCGACGTAGAGGCAAGATAGCCTGCCGGTCCAATCCAATTCGCTCAAATACATGCTCCAGAACACCGGGCAGTGCCAGATAGAGAGCTCCATCGCTAAATGTATAGCCCTCCACACTGGTTGTCGTGCAGCTCCCGCCTAATTTATCGTTGGCCTCGAAAAGCATTACATGGAATCCATTACGCGCCAAGAATCCGCCTGCAGCTAATCCCGCCACACCTCCCCCTATAATTCCCACCGTTATATTATTGCTTATACTCATCATACCTCCAGCAGCCCTTCATGAACCTGATAATTATTTAGCCGGTATAGGCCTGGCAGCATCTCGATCATCTATTCCTATGATCGGGCTTACTCCACCCGTACTACGGAGACCACCAGTAAGCCCAATGTGTAGATTCTGCTTAGTAGACCGTGTAAAGCAGCCTGGTCTGGAACGACTCCACTCAGGGTAGAGAATGTTTTTCCATTTTTTCTGCTTTCGGTTGATATGGTCATGTCTTCGAACCAATTTGAAATCCGATCATCGATCTTTCCATCGATCTGAATCCGGTACAAAGCAGGCTGGTCTTTGGGT
>CAZAQS010000046.1:0-24260 GCA_964486825.1 uncultured Anaerolineaceae bacterium
TGCTGGTCGACGAGGAATTGGATGATAAGACCATCCGGGGGAGCGCTCGTACGGGTTAGAAAATCGCTGAGCTCGAGCATGCAGGCGTTGCAGGAACGTATGCGATGGTGCAGGGAGGGGGTTTCCATGAAACTTACGAACTGTTCAGGTAACTCAAAGCAAGCCTGAGCAGTGAGATTGCGAAGTTGGGACAAGTCTGCTCTTGAGCCATCAGGATAGCCGTTGCTTGCCAACGACCATTTTTCGTGTGGGGTTTGAGCTTCGAGCCACTGCCAGTTCACATCGCTTGGGACGGCAACAGGCGGCAGGTCCTCGTATAAGAAGAGGGAGTAGGTCGTTAATTTCGGGTGATCGCGATAGACCGGGAGGGCAAAGGACCACCAGCCGGTCTTCAAGTCCAAAGCGGATTAAACATAGTTTCCCACCTCCAATCATGTGGCAATAAGGCCCAATATTCATTTCTGAGGGACAACCGCCATTGCATCCATCTCCATGAGGAAGTCTGGGTTCGCAAGACCAGAAACAAAGAGGACAGTGATCAATGGTGGATTCGGCCGGTTGCCCCAGGCTCGCTGAAACACTTCTAATCCAGGCTGTGGAGATTGTCCGCTTAGGATATAAACGTTCCACCTGACAACGCTGAAAGATCCTTAAATATCTACGCTTGTGCCGTGCTCCGGGTAATGCACCCGATCGATTCCCTCCAGCTTGCCTCTCAGCGCCTCGGCTGCTTTGGGCTCACCGTGGATCAGGAACACCCCTTTCAGGGTCCCCCCATCTGCTGAGCGGGCGTACTCCACCAGCAGGTTCTGCCCGGCATGGGCCGAGTACCCGCCGATGGTGGCTACCTCCGCCCGGCGAAAGTAGGGCTCACCAAAGATGCGTACTTCCTTCTCCCGGTCCGCCAACCTGCGCCCCAGCGTATGCGGCGCCTGCCAGGATACGATCAGGATGGTGTTGCGCGGGTCCTCGATATTGTTCTTCAAGTGGTGCAAAATCCGCCCGGCCTCCGCCATCCCAGATGCGGAGATGATCACCATCGGGTCCTTGCGATCATTCAAGCTCTTCGATTCCTCCACCGAACGCACATAGACCAGCTGCTTGAACTTCAACGCACTGCTGCCGTGGTTGCTGGCGATGAAATCGTGCGTTTCTTTGTCGAAGCACTCCGGGTGAGCCCGGAAGATATCACTGGCCTTCGCTGCCAGGGGGCTGTCCACGTATACCGGCAGGGAGGGGATCTCTCCCGCCGCCATCATCTGGTTCAGGCTGTAGACCAGCTCCTGTGTGCGGCCTACCGCGAAGGCCGGGATGATCACCTTGCCGCCTCGCTCTGCGGTGCGCGCCACGACCTCCCGTAGCTCGTGGTAGGCTGCGCCTGGGTCGTCGTGCAGCTTGTCGCCGTAGGTGCATTCCATCACCAGGTAATCCACCGCCTCTGGCAGAACCGGGTCGCGCAGCAGCGGCAGGTCACGGCGCCCGATATCCCCGGAGAACCACAATCGGACAACCCGCCGATTTTCCTCCATCTCCAGAAGCACACCTGCCGATCCCAGGATATGGCCGGCATCGAAATACCTGGCCCTCACTCCCGGCACAGGAGCGAAGTCTTCCTCGTAGGCCACCGGGTGGAAGTACTGCGCCACCCTGGCTGCGTCCTCCATCGTGTATAGGGGTTTCACGCCCGCTTCCCGGCCCTTCTTGTTGAGGAAGGCCGCGTCCGCTTCCTGGATATGTCCAGAATCCAAAAGCATCACGTTCGATAGGTGGGCAGTGGCGTCCGTGGCGTAGATCTTTCCACGGAAGCCCTGCCGCACCAGGTTAGGCAGGTTGCCGCTGTGATCGATATGTGCATGTGAAAGGATGGCGGCCTTGATCTCCCGGGGATCGAACGGGAAGTTATGGTTGCGCTCGTAAGACTCTTTGCGTCGCCCCTGGTACAGTCCGCATTCAAGCAGCAGGCGCTGCCCGTTGACTTCGACCAGGTGTTGGGATCCCGTGACAGTGCGCGCCGCGCCGTAGAAGCTGATCTTCATGTTCCGCTTGCCCTCCCGACAGTAGGTCAATTCCTCGTTTTATTGAACTTAGCTTCCGGCTAGCCGGTACATAAAGTCCGGCACCCAGAACTCCCCATACCCCAGCAGGCGCGCTACGATATAGCCAACCATGATGGCTGCCCCCAGTCCCGTGAAAGCGTAATCCCGCGGCCGGAAGTGCAGCTCCCGCAGCCAGGTGCGTGGGCGCGCTCCAAAGGCGCGCAGATCCATCGCATCGATGACGTCTTCCCCACTCACGATAGATTGCATGGTTACGGGGATGAACAGCGGGGCCAGGCGGCGTAGGCGGTCGATCAGGCCGCCGCGCAGCTTTTCCAACTCGTAGCCACGCGCCCGTTGAGCGTCGATGGTGGTCGCAAAATCCCGCCCTAAGGTTGGGACGAACCGGAAGGCCAGGTCCATCGTGAAGGATGCTTTATCGGGTAGGCCAAGCTGCCGGAAGCTTACACCGTAGACGCTCGGGTCGAAGGTGTATGGGATGGTGATGGCCAGCGTCGCCATGGTCAGCATGCGCACGATCTGGGTCACGGCAAAGAAAGCCCGCACCACCGTAATGGTGACTCCGAGCGTCCAGGGAGTATATGGGATCTGTAGTGTAGGGCTCTGGAAAAGTACCGGCGAATCCTCCACCAGGACAGACGTGGGGCCGCCACGCCCGGCGATCAAGGCGTTCAGCCCCACGATGAAAAACAGCAGGATCGATATGAAGATCCAGGCCCGGCGGATATCCCGCCACTCGATGCGCGCCATGAAATACAAGACCCATACCAGGACGAACAGCGGTAGCAGCATGCGGATGTCCCAGATCTGGGCCAGGGTGATGGCAAAGATGATAAACGCCAGGAACAGCAGCCGGGCGCGCGGGTCCAGCCGTTGGATAAAAGTATCCCTCGGGCGGTACTTCCAGGAAACGAGCAATTAGCGTCCTCGGCTGGCTGCCACCGATTGGTAGGCCACCATCAGGATCGGTAGCAGGATGATCACGACCACCAGGTTACCGATTGCGGAGGGGGTGAAATAGCCGATCAGGGCCGTGTTCAGGTCGATGCCACCGACCGGTATCTCGGTCAGCGATGAGAACAGCATACCGACAACGATGCCGATAGCCCCAAACAGGATCCCCAGGCCGATGCCGCGCCCGCTGCGGTAGTCCTGGATCATTGCCATGGTCAGGCCGGGGAAGAAGCCCATCAGCCCGCCGCCCACCGCCCAATTCCAGTACAGGCCCCAACCGGTCAGGGCGTCCCCCAGGTAGGTGCCGATCAGGCCGGACAACAGGCCGACCCAGGGCCCGAAGGCCACCCCGAAGAAAACCAGCACCGCAACGGCCGGCCGGAAGGAGATCGTCCCGGCTGCAGGCAGCGGCACCATATTGGTAGCCCAGGAGAAAATGCCGTACAGAGCTGCGCCGATGGCGGCGTAGACAACCTGGCGGGTTCCAAATTCCCACAAACTGCGTTTTTCGTCCATTTTCTTGCCTCCTCTCGTGGATAGAAAAATAGAATAAAAATTGTCGTGTTTATTTAAACCCTTATCCAATCGAAAAGATACAGCCTATGTTTCTAGACAGACAGGGCGTAGCCTGCCAATGCCTCGGCTGACAGGAAGCGCCTCGTGCGCTCGAAAAGCTGGCAATTCAGTTGCAACAGGGAGGTTGGGCGGACCCTGTAGCGCTGAAGGCGCTCGTAATCGCATAGCACCTGTTGGGGTGGGCCATCCGCAACGATGCCTCGCCTGCCAACCAGGAGCACCCGGTTGGCGTAGCTCACCGCCAGGTCCAGGTCGTGGGTGATGAACAGGGTAGCGTCGAAGTTAGCGCTCAGCAGAGACTGGCCTTCAATTCTTGGCTTGCACAGCGCGTTCATGAAATGAGTGTAATTTGCAAAATCCTGGCCGGCGGTTGGTTCATCCATGATCAGGATGCGCGAGCGCATCGCCAGCACCGCCGCGATGGTGGTGCGTTTTTGCTGCCCGAAGGACAGGCCCAGGGGTGGATAGCTCTCCAGGCCGGTCAGGTTGGTAGTCGCCAGGCTTTCGTTGACGCTCTGGTTGGTCTGCTCTTTGGTAAATCCCAGGTTCTGCGGGCCAAATTCCAACTCTTCGGTTACCGTGGGTGCGAAGAGCATATGCGCTGGGCTCTGGAAAATAAAGCCGATCGAGCGGGCCGCCTGGGCTACCGATAGCTTGCGGGTATCGACCCCATGCACCAACACGCGGCCGGTCTTTGGTTTCAGCAACCCGATAATATGCTTCACCAGGGTTGATTTCCCGGCCCCATTCGGTCCCAGTACTGCGATCAGGTCCCCCCGGCAGATCTCCAGGTTTACATCCTCCAGGACGAGCGGGCCGTCGCCGTAGGCAAAAGAGACCTTCTCCAGGACGACCAGGGGCTCGCCTTCGGCTCGTGCTTCCGGTTCGGGGGCTGGTTCTTGCGCTGGTACAGCGCCGGTCGTCGTCGCCTGCTCCTGCACCCGGCGGATCACCCAAGCGGCGGGTAGCTTGATCTCACGATGGTTGATCTCTGGTGGTAGGTCACCCACCGGTCCCAGGTAACGCAGCTCTCCGTTGGTCATGTACAACAAGCGGTCTGGGTTCAGCTGCAGGGCGTCTTCTACCCGGTGCTCGATCATCAGGATGGCCGTGCCTTCATTCGCCAGCCGTCGGAATATGGCCAGCGCTTCGTAGGCCGATTCAGGGTCCAGGGAGGCCAGCGGCTCGTCCAGCAGCAAGATCGAAGGGTGCATGGACAGCACCCCTGCCAGGGCAACCTTCTGCTTCTCGCCGCCTGAGAGGGCGAAAGTATCTCGCTCGCGCAGGTGCTCAAGGCCTAAGCGCTGGATGACCTGCTCGACGCGCTCGTGGATCGTCTCGCGCTGCAGTCCCAGGTTTTCTGGACCGAAGGCGATCTCTCCCAAGACATTGCTGGCCAGGATCTGCCGCTCCGGGTCCTGCAGCAGGGTGCCTACCACCTGGGAGACATCCACCAGGGATAGCGTTCTTACCTCTCGTCCGTGCAAGAGCGCCTTGCCAGATAGCTCTCCTTTATAGCTGCGCGGTATCAAGCCGTTGATGCAGCGCGCCAGGGTGGTTTTCCCGCTCCCGCTGGCCCCTGCCACCAAGAGGATCTCGCCTGGGTGCAGCTCGAAGGATACATCCTTCAAGGCCGGCTCCTGGCGACTGCGGTAGCGGAAGGACAGGTTCTCGACCACCAGTGGGGGTGTTTCGTTCACGTCGACGCTCGCTGGTTCTGAAGGATCACATCCACCACGTCGCCCACCTGCGCCCCCAGGCGATCGGCCGCGTTCCCGTTGACCACCGAGACGATCAGGTTGCCTGTGCTGCCATAAAGGGCCATCAGCTCTCCGGGAGGGCGTTCGCCAAAGGTGCGCGCCAGTCCTGGGACTTCTTTCTCCCGCAGTCGCACCACCAGTTCCTGGATCCCTTGCAGGTCTTCCTGCCGGATATTTGTGGACAGGTTGCCAAAGTGGTCGATATGGATGATCTGGCCGCGCATGCCGTCCGGAGTGGGTTGGGGAGTGGGCAGCTCCAGGCGCACGGGGTCCGTGATCCACGAGCCCATGGCCGAGAGCGGGACGCCGGCAGCCAGGTGTGCTGCGGCTGGGGCAAAAATGTCTCGCCCGTGGAAGACGTGGCTGACTTCCGGTAGACGGTACTTATGCCTGTCCAGGTGCACGATCTCTACTGGCTGCCCTTCCCGGTCTGCTTTTTCCAACACCAGCGTCAGCAGCCCATTATCCGGAAGGACGTAAATTTGCTCCCCGATCCTGGCTGCAATTGGGCGGCGCGAGGTGCCCACGCCCGGGTCAACCACGACGACGTGTACGGTGCCTGGAGGGAAATATGGGGCTGAACGCGCCAGGATCAGAGCCGCTTCTTGGATGTTCTGCGGGCTGATCAGGTGGCTCAGGTCGGCGATCTGTGTCCTGGGTGCGATGCCCCAGATCACGCCTTTCATCACGCCTACATTTCCGTCTTTCAATCCGAAGTCGGTCATTAAGGTGATAATACTCAAATCCACCTCCGCCGAGATTTTACCACGCTCTACCTTCTACTTGGTGGTTGACAGTGGCTGAGGGTTAATATAAAATTAGATACATGATCAAAACGGTCTAAATAGTAGCAAATTGCCGACAGGGGATAGGCTGCTGGTCACTCTCTCCACCATCTCTACTCCATTCTGCTTTCCATTGCCGGGGGGAAAGATCCGCTTTCGGCGCGGCTCATCTGCGGGATACTATTCAACCACCGTTCTGGTCTCACCCATCCGTAAATCTAATCTAAGGAGAATATATGTATAAGCAACCCTTGTACCGCTGGCTGATCTTTATCCTGGCTTTGGCGCTCTTGGTCGCGCCACTCGCCTCTGCTGGTGCGACCTCGCGGGAGAGTGTCACCCTGCAGATATTGAACGTCTCCGACTGGCACGGGGCGCTCGATCCGGTGAACGGGGTGGGCGGCGCGGCCGTCCTGTCGGCCTATTTCCAGATGGAGCGAGCCGCCAACCCGAACTCACTGACCCTGACCGCCGGTGACGCCTTTGGAGCCTCCCCCCCGTTAGCCAACTTTTTCAATGAAGAACCGGCCGTTTTAGCCATGCGCCTGATGGGCTTCGATGCCGATACCCTCGGGAACCACAACTTCGATAAGGGCATCGAACACCTGCAAGATATGATCGACCTGGCCGGCGCGCCTCCGGGCGAGCAACCCGGCGACCCGTATTACTTCGTTTCCGCAAACCTCAGGAACCGTGATGACAACCTGAGCGGTGTGAGGGACTACCGCATCTTCGAGGTGGGGGGAGTAAAAGTGGCTGTGATCGGTATCACTAACCCGGAAGCGCCCACCCTGGTCTTCCCGGGCAACTTTGGCACCATCGAGGTTACCGACCCGGTACCGGCCGCCAATAAGGCCATGGCCCAGGCCCGCCGCGAAGGCGCAAAGGTATTCGTCGCCATCACCCACCTGGGCGTCACCGGCTTCAACCCGGCTACCGGCGCTGCCTTTGGTCCCTTGATCGACTTTGCTGAAAATGTGGGCGGCTTCCACCTGATCCTGGGCGACCATACCGATTTCCAGTTCAGTGGCGTCATCAACAACGCCCTGGTGGTTGAGAACCGCAGCAAGGGCGCCACCTATGCTCGCATCCAGCTCACGGTGGATCCAAACAACGGGCGTACGATTGACCGCTCGGCTGAGTTCATCACGCCTCTCGCCAGCGCCGTCACCCCCGATCCGGCCATAGAAGAGATGCTCCAGCCCTACCGGGATGCTCTTGGGCCGATCTTTAACGAGGTCATCGGCGCTTCCACTGTGGCTGTGCCACGTTCGGATGCCTGCGGCCGGGAGGATGGGCGCCTGTGCGAGTCCCTGGTCGGCAATGTCACCACTGACTCTATGCGACTGACCTATGGGACAGACTTCGCCATCACCAACGCCGGCGGCCTGCGCGCCAGCCTGACCTGCCCAACAGTCGACAACCCGACCGATTTCTGCCCGCCCTTCACCCCCCCGCCTTTTCCGATCACGCGCGGCCAGGTCCTGACCGTGTTGCCCTTCGGTAACGTGGTCGTGACGGTCTCTGTGAGTGGTGAAGAGCTGAAGACCTTCCTGGAGAACGGTGTATCGGCCATGCCGGGCGCGAACGGGCGCTTCCCACAGGTTTCGGGGCTGTGCTTTACCTATGACGTGGCGGCTGCCCCCGGTAATCGTGTGACGAGCGCCGTCCGCCAGGCCGTCGACGGTAGCTGTAGCGGCGATGCAGTTGACCTGACCGCTGCCAGCACCTTTAGCCTGGCTACCAATGATTTCATGGCCTCGGGCGGCGATGGCTACCCGGTGGTTTACGGGCGCTCGGTCACCCAGGGTATCATGGACCAGGTGCTGGCTGATTACATTACCGCCAGCAGCCCGCTCAGCCCCTCCATCCAGGGCCGCATCACCTGCACGAGCAGCGGCGCTACCGCCTGCCCGGTTGTGACGCCATAGCTTTGCATCACCTGGCATAAATCAGATGTCCGTTGAATACCCACGACGCCGGCCACGTCGTGGGTATTTGATTCTGGCTGTGATCATTCTCTTCGCAGAGGGCATGGGGCACGTTTTCCCGGTCCCGGACATGGGGGGATTGGTCGACACGATCCTCGCTCATATAGGATCGACAACCCAGGCTGGAGAACTTCATCCCTGATATAAATTGCATCAAGAAGCTTTCTTCCCTATAATACTGCTAAGAATCATGGGACGAAATTCACGGGAGGTGCTCATGGCGTCCACGATCCTCGTCGAAGGCAAAGTATTGGGCAGGAAACGCCCCCTGTTTACAGACTGGCAGATCGATCTGCCTCCCAGTTGGGGTCCGCAGGGCGACCGGATCCGGCTGCGCGACCTGATCACCCGCGTGGTGGTCGAGGAGGTAGAAGCCTTCCGCCAGAGGCAGGAACAGCGCCGCCTGGCTCGCCTGATGAGCCCGGCCGAGATCCAGGCCGGCGCCGCCTCGGGCAAAGTCGACCCCGGTGAGCGGGATCTGGGCCAGGTCGTCGATACCGAGGAAGCTATCGGCGCGGCCTTGCAGGCATTCGAGGACGGCCTGTATTTCGTTTTCATCGACGACGTCCAACAGACAGACCTTGAAAGTGAGGTCTACCTGAAGGCGGACAGCAAGGTCACCTTCATCCGGCTCGTGGCGCTGGCCGGAGGGTAAGCCGTCATGCTATCCGCGGAACAGGCTCACGCCCGACTCGAGTCCTATCGCAACCCCAACTTTGAGCAAGACCAGTTGAAACGCGTGTGGGCCATTTGGGGAAATACCTCCAATATCGGGCAAATTTTGATTCAGGCCGGCCCGGCCTGGAAGAAGGTTGCCGAAAACCCGCAACAGGCGCAAGCAGCTCAAACCCAGGCTCTTTCCCAACTCTGTGCCCTCAAGCCAGGCCAGCGTCGGAAGTTATTCAAAGCCCTTTTGCCAAAACTGGCCCAAGAGATCGAATCCACCTGGGACCTGTTCGACCGGTTCCCCTACCAGACCAGCTATTACCGCCGTCCCTTCCGTATGCCTGGCCAACCATCCCCGGTCGCCCGGGGTCTCTGGCTCAAAAGGCTGTTACAGGCCAGCCAGGGCTACGACCAGCCTGTAGATTGGTTTGCAACCTGGGCTCCTTACCTGGGGTATTGGGCCCCGGATTCTCTGGGATACCTGTTTGCAGGCGCTATCGAAGCCGGTGGGGAGTCCGGTCAGCAGGTATTCGATATCCTGGTAGCTTCAGCGGATGGCAGCCACGAGACCGGACGGATGGGGAGGCACGTCGTGCGCGGCCTGGCCTGCGCCTCCCGACCAGATGGGTGGGATTTTATCGAACGCCTGCTGCTGTCAGCTCAGCGCGAGGAAGGCCTGCGCCAGGTGATCCTTGAATCTGTGGATGAGGCCCATCCACAGCTCTTCCGGCGCCTGTTCCACTTGATCCTGGAGCAGCGCTTGACCCGTTTCAGCGCCACGATCCGGGCTTTGGATGTCTGGTTTGGTTTGGCACTCGAGAGCCTCACCCCCAAGATGCTCTCCGAGCTCCTGGGTTGCGTCTTACGCTTTCTAGATGATCCTCCATCTCGGCAGACAGCCCTCTTGGAGGGTTCTGCTGAAGAGGCCTATTACGCTTTATGGGCTATGGCTTTCGATGATGCCCAGGTCGCCTTGCCTCATGCGGTCGCCTTGCACCGCTCCCCAGACCTGCAACGCCGCTTCGCCGCCACCCACCTCCTGGCTCAAATGGAAATTCAAGGCAGTTTCCATGAACTACTGGAAGCCATGGAAGACCCCGACTTGAGCGTGGTCGCTCGAGCGGTCGCCGGGCTTTCCTCTTCTGGATTCGATCGCGGCTGGCTAGAGAAGAGCGATTTCTTCGAGCGTATTGAGCGCCTGGTATCACGCCTGCCCCACAAAACCAACACCTTCAAGCCTCCTCTTTGGGACTGGCTGCCTCTGAAGCTTGACCGTGATAAGCTGGCAAGTATGCTGGTGGGTTGCCTGGGTGAGCGCCCGCCCAAGCGCTTGTTCCCCTATCTCTCGATTATGGACTCGGGTGGACGGGCTCAAGTCGCCGGACTGTTGTCTGGATCGGGTTTCAAGGACGCCGGTTCCCGGCAGGCGCTATTTACCCTGGCTGGGGATTCCAGCTCCTACGTCCGTTCCAAGTCTCTAGAGGCCCTGCACGGCTTTAAGCTTACAGAAGAGGAAACCCATCACTTGGAGGGCTTACTTACACGCCAGGCAGCTGATTTACGCCGGGGTGTCATCCAGCTCTTGCTCGAGCTTCCCGATCCAGCCCTATTGAAGAGCGCCGAGCGGCTGCTCGAGGCAAAGCATGAACGCCAGCGCATGGCAGGCCTGGAATTGCTGCGAGAGTGTATCAGGTCACAACGGCACCCGCCGGAGTGCCGCCGCCTGGCTGCCAATTACCAGGCCCGAGCCGGGCATCTGGAGTCCGAAGCCAGTATTTTAGAGGATATCCTGGCGGAAGATGTCCAGGATTATTCCTTGCAGGATGCCCTGGGTTTAATGGACCCCCAAAACCGTACCCCTGCCCGCCCGCCACGCACAGACCTTGGAAAGTTCGTGCCAGCCGGCCGGGTAAAGCTAGGAAGCCAGGCTGCCATCGAGATCCTCAAAGCGCTCGATGCCCTGATCGATGAGCACCGCGCGCAGCCGGTTGAGCTGATCCTCTGGGATGGTAACCACACGGAGTTATTGGGCAATGCCCAGTATGGCTTCCCAGCTCCTGACCCCACCCAGCCATTGGAGGCCGACCTGGAGCGCTTACCGCTCCGTCAGGTGTGGGAAGACTGGTACCATAACCGCCCGCCGGCCCTGAGGGACTCGGATGGCTTCGAGCTTTATCGGGCGGCCGCCCTGATACAGTTGTTCACCCGGAGCTACGAAGGCTTTTCAATATGGCGCTGCCAGGTACATGAGAACCTGCAGGATTTCCTGGATGCACGCTGTGATTTCAAACTGAATTACGAACCTATCCTCTCCCCACTGCTGTATTGGCTGATTCGCTCTCATCCCACCCAGGATGAGACGTCCTTCTTGCTGGATGCATTGGAAGCCTCTGCCAGCCGGATTCCGAAGGCTGAGCTGGTGGGTGTCAATGAGGTAAGTTATTTCTCGGAGACCACCCGGGCTATTCCACCCCAGAGGCTGGCCTATCTGCGGCTGTGTCGCTGGCAGCGTTCCGTCCAGCCGGGTGACTGGCATGAAGAGCAGCATACCCGGCTCTGGGCTGTCGTACGCTGGCTGGACGAGCCCAAGCCCGGTCTGCCCAGGTTTTATCCAGAACTGGAAGATGCTTTGTACGCCTGGCGATCCGGCGCAGCAACCCGGGACGATGTCCTTGACCTGGTCCTGGGAGGGCGCCTGGTCGATCGCCAACGGTACCCGTTCAACGCTTTACGGGAGCTTAGCGGCCGTAAAGCTCACCCCCTGTTCAAAACCTTCCCGGAAGTCCGGCAACTTGTTGAGGATTGCCGAGAGCGGATCATATCCATCGAGATCCGCAGAGGGGATCTGCCGACCGCAGCTACTTTACCAGCCCTGGCCTTGCGCTCCGTCCCGGGTATGGCGAACCTGTTCCGCTTGGTGGCGGCCCTGGGAAAGACCAGTTTCGATCGCGGTTGGCATTGGGGTGAGAATCGCCAATCCGTTCTGAGCGGTTTGGCGCGCATCACCTATCCGCTCGAATCGGACACCCTGCAGGGCTTTGCAGAGTTGGTCAAGACCTACAAAATACCAGACCGCTGCCTGGTCGAGTTGGCTGTCTACGCTCCGCAGTGGGCGGCATTCGTGGAAGAGTGCCTGGGTTGGCCGAAGCTGCGCGAGGCGGTTTTCTGGCTGTACGCTCACACCAAGGACCGCCAATGGTACGTGGAAAAGGAGATCCTCGAGCTGTGGACCTCCCAGGTCAGCGAGTACACACCCCTTTCTCCGGAGCGTTTAATGGACGGGGCTGCTGATTCTGCCTGGTTCCACCAGGTCTACCAGGCTTTGGGAGAGCAACGCTGGCTGGAGGTGTACCGCTGCGCCGAGCTGACCGCTAGCGGCAATGGGCACGCGCGCGCCCGGCTCTTTGCGGATGCTATGCTTGGCCAGGTGAGCGCCGATGCGCTGATCGAGCGCTTCAATAAGAAGCGCCACCAGGACTCCGTGCGCGCCCTTGGGCTGGTTCCCTTGCCGCCCGGCGCGGCCTGCAAGGCGGAAGTCCTGCGCCGCTACCAGGCCATGCAGGAGTTCATCCGTAGTGGAAAGAAGTACGGCTCGCAGCGCCAGGCCAGTGAAAAGCTGGCTGCCGCCATTGGTATGGAAAACCTGGCCCGGTCTGCCGGCTACGCAGACCCGCTGCGCCTGGAATGGGCCATGGAGGTGCAGGCGGTCGCCGACCTGGCCAGCGGACCGGTCGCCGTCGAGGTCGAGGAGACCCGCGTGAGCCTCTCTATCGACGAGCTGGGTGAGCCGATTATCGATATTATGAAAAACGGAAAGCCCTTGAAATCCATTCCCGCCCGGATCAAGAAGGACCCCGGCGTCGCAAGCCTGTTGCGCCGCAAGAAGGAGCTCGAGCGCCAGGCCAGCCGCATGCGCCAATCGCTGGAGCAGGCCATGTGCCGCGCCGACGCCTTTAGCCCGGCCGAACTCAGCGAGTTATTCCACCACCCGCTTCTGCGTACCATGTTGGAGCAGCTGGTCTTCATAAGCCCTCGAGGTATGGGCTGTCCCCTCCAGGAGGGGCAGGACCTGGAGCTATACCACCATTCAGGCCGCCTGCTGCCGCTTGGAGAGGATGAGTCGCTGCGAATCGCCCATCCGGTAGACTTGTTGGAGACAGGTGAATGGCATCTCTGGCAGCGCGAGTGTTTCCTGGCAGAGCGTATCCAGCCATTCAAACAGGTCTTCCGCGAACTGTACCTGCTAGCGCCTTCCGAAGTAGAGCAGGGCGGCCTGTCTCGCCGCTACGCAGGACAGCAGGTCAACCCGCGCCAGGCCCTGGCTTTATTCAGGGCACGCGGTTGGGTCGTGGCGCCCGAGGAAGGCGTCCACAAGACCTTCCACGCGCTGGGGATTTCGGCGCGGGTCGGGTTCTTGCAGGCAGTCTACACCCCGGCCGAAGTGGAAGGCCTGACCCTGGAAGGAGTAATGTTTACCCCGCGCGGCGAATGGCGCCCGTTGCCGCTGGAAAGTATCGACAGGCGACTGTTCAGCGAGGTGATGCGCGACCTGGACCTGGTGGTCAGCGTGGCTCACGCGGGCGGAGTCGACCCAGAGGCCTCGGCCTCCTCCGTAGAATCACGCAGCGCGCTTATCCGGGAGACCTGCACCCTGCTCAACCTGCACAATGTGCGCCTGAGCGACAGGCATGCCCTGATCGATGGCGAGCTGGGCAATTACACCGTCCACCTGGGTAGCGCCGTCGTCCATAAGCAGCCGGGTGGGGCGCTTTGCATCATCCCGGTCCATTCCCAGCAGCGCGGCCGGCTGTTCCTGCCCTTCGTCGATAACGATCCCAAGTCGGCGGAAGTGGTCTCGAAGGTTGTTGCGTTGGCCAGGGATAGTGAAATCCGCGACCCGATCATCCTCGAGCAGATCTTGAGATAATCGGAGGGCAGAATGCAGGCCATGGATCGTCTTGTTCAGACGCAATTTGTTTCAGTTTCGCAAGCTTTGATATTGGGGACAATATAACTTCAGCTGAAATTTGATGGTCCTTCCTGGGAAAACGCCCGGAAGACTCCGGGCGTTGCCTAAAACCTGGGTGGAAACATCGTACTTTTCTTTGGCCCAGGCGGCATAATTTTTCATCAGTGCGATACCTTGCAGCCTTACACCGGGCTTTGTGCCAATGGTAATGGTTTGGTAATACATTTTCACCTCCTTTGATCCATATCCCGACTGGAAGTAGTGGTGTGAAGCGGCATGGCCGGGTTGGTAAGATCTTCGCTTCCCAGCCTGGAAGCAGTTGCCAGGGGAGATGAATTGACTTAAATGTCAAGCGGCTCTCTTGCGAGATCGAGCGTCTCCAGGTTGCCCCAGCCTCCTGCCCGGCGAATATGCATCTGGAATGGCTCGACTTGCACCAGCCGGCACCATTTTGCACCCGGCTTCTGAGTGATGTCCAGCTCGGGCTGGTGGGCTCCCAGCGGGATGATGTGCGCTTCTCCCTTCAACTCCCATACTTCGCTCAGTAGAGTCACCCTGCCACCGTGCTCCAGGTTGACCAATTGATCGTAGGCGCCCGGCAGCAGCAGGTACAGCGCCAGGCCAAGCGCCTGGCATGAGTACTCGCCCACCTGCAGCCCGCCAGGTCCGTGCGACGCCAGGACGGCCCGGCGCGGGACCTTCAGCATTTCTATAGCACGTTGGCGAGCGTAATCCAGCATGCCTACAGCATACCTCCGGCCGGCCCAGTTTTCATCTATCGAAAGTTAGATTTGGAGTTAGAAGTCCAGCCAGCCCAGCTGGCGAGCGCGCGCCACGGCTTCGGTCCGGTTCCGGACGTCCAGCTTGCGCAGCAGGTGGTTGATATGGCTTTTGACAGTCCCGATGGTGATAACGAGCTGCTCGGCGATGAGCTGGTTGGAGGCTCCCATGGCGATCAGGCGAAGCACCTCCAGCTCGCGCTGGCTGAGCGTTTCAACCAAGCCCAGCCCGGTTACCTGGATGAGCCCCTGTGGTCCAGGCTGTTCCCCGCTGGGCACCGTTCCTGGCAGTCCGCTAGCTGCCAGGAGGCGCCCGATATACTCGCTATAGACGCCTCGCCTGGCTGTCCTGGCCAGCAGCTCGACCACCGCCGGACCCTGGTCGAAGATCCGCACGAAGCCTTTCGCTTCCCCCAACGCCAGGGCTCGCTCGAGCGCCTGCAGGGCGCGCTCTTCGTCGCCCGCGGCATGCCGGGCCAACGCTTCCAGCAGCGAGAGCTCGATTACCCGCCCTGACAGGCCATGCTTCTGTGCGATCTTTAGCCTGTGCTCGAGCACTGGCAGGGTCGCCTGTGCCTGACCTGCCGCGATCTGGAAGCGGATCGAGGCCAGCTCGACCAGGTAGAAAGCTTCTGCTGCTCCGAAGGGTCCCATCCCCGCGGGTGGCGTAGCCTCAGTCAATAAATTGGAGTGCTCCCGCAGCCACGCGCCGGCGTTTGCCTGCGCCTGCGTGTCCTCCGGCCGGCCTCGCAAAGCCATCAGGGTAGAAAGCGCCCGGGTGCAGAAGGCCATGTCCGGCCAGGCCTCTTCCAGGCGATTGAGGGGCTCGACCGCCTCCGCTGGGCGGCGCTGGATCTCGCCCAAGCGCGCCAGCCCTACCAGCCCCGTCATCAGGTAATACAGGTTCACCTTCCAGCCGACCAGCTCCAGGCCGCGTCTCAGGCAGCTCCCCGCCTCATCCAGCCGGTCCTGCTCGAGGAGCGTGCAGCCCAGGGCAATGTCCAGGCAGCCCAGGGCGGGCAACTCTTGCTCCGCATGCTCCAGCAGCCCCTCCATTTCCGCCCGCCCCTGCCGGCAGATCTCACCTGCACTGTGTAGTTCTCCCCGGGTGTAGGCCAGCCGGGCCAGGTGGAAGCTGGTCTCCACGTACCCGAAGTACAATCGCTCGCCGAGTGCAATCTTGCGAGCCGTCTTTAAGGCATGATCCGCAGCGTTTACATCTTGAAGCGCCATATAGGCATAAGCAGTCAGAAGTAGCCCGCTAAACTGGCCAGGGTCACCCTCGGAATGGGTGCTGAGTATTTTCTGAGCCAGGCTGAGCAGTTCCCGGGGATCAGCAGTTGTATCTGGGACCATTGCCAGGAAGGTGTGCACGACCGCAGAAAGCTCGAAAAGCTCGCCAGCAAGCTGCCTGTCTTCCAATTCATCCATCAACTTGTCGACCTGCTCAAGGCGTGCTTGGACCTTTTCCCGGTTCTGCCGGCGATAACTATATGCCAGTGACAGGCAATACTGGATGCTGAGCAAAGGGCGCCTCTGCATCACATCTTCAGGAAAAATGGAACACCATTCGTAGATCGTCGAGATTTCACTGTGGACGATCATGGTGAAGCTGTGCCTTTCGACGAAAGCCGCCGCATATTCCCAGTCATGCGCTCGAAAGGCGTGATCGGCTGCTTCCCTCAGGAAACCCTGGGCTGCCAGCCACTCGCTGGCCCGGCGGTGTAGCACGCTGACTCGTTCCGCTCCACTTTTTTCCAGCCGGGCTTTCAGGAAATCCCGGAAAAGGTGATGGAAACGGTACCACTCGCCCTGGTCGTCCAGGGGCACCACGAACAGGTTGGCGCGCTCGATTTGCTCCAGGATCGCCCCGCTATGAGATCCGGCGACTAAAAGGGCGTCGCATAAGGGTGCGCACATGCGCTCCAGGATGGACGACGACAGGAGAAAGGACTGCACCTCCTCCGGCTGGCGTCCTACTACCTCATTCAGCAGGTATTCGACCAGGTAACGGTTGCTGCCGCTGAAGGAGGCCAGGAAGCTTTCTTTGTCCCGTCGGCCGGCTAAGGAGAGCGCCGCCAGCTGCAGCCCGGCAGCCCAGCCCTCGCTGCGCGCCGAGAGAAACTCAATCATCTCTTGCGTCAGGTCGAGCTGCATGACCTCATTCAGGAGGCAAGCCGTTTCATCGGGGGTGAAGCGCAAATGTGCAGCCCGCGCCTCGAGCATCTGCCCACGGGCGCGCAGGCGGGCCAGGGGCAGGGGAGGGTCCGAGCGGCTGCCTATGGTGATATGTAGGTTCTCTGGAAGGTGCTCCAGGAGATAGGCAAGCGCGCTGTGGATGGCCGGAGAGGTAATCAGGTGGTAGTCGTCCAGGATCAGGGCACATTCCAGCTGGCAGGCAACGATGGAATTGATTACGGCGGGAAGGATCGCTGAAAGGTCTGCCTCGGCCGAGGAGCGTAGTTGCTCGGCAACCCGCTCCAGGTCAGGAATTGGACCGAGGGCCTGGGTAGGGGCAGCGATGAGATAGGCCCTGAAAGCGCCCGCTGAGTCATCGCTGGCGTCGATGGTATACCAGGCTACTGTTACCCCGCCATCCACCTGGGAGCGAGCCCACTCCGTTAAAAGCGTGGTTTTCCCGTAGCCGGCCGGCGCGCTAACCAGGACGAAGCCCTTTTCACTACCGGTAGAAAGCAGCTCGAGTAGCTGCGGCCTATGGATGAGCTGGCGCTTCTGCGCCGGTATGCGAAGTTTAGTAAGCACCAGGGACGAAGACGGGATGGCAGTCATTGAGGATATTCTACATCATACCTGCTGATTAACGCCATTGCGATGGCAGCCGTTCGATCAACAACACCAGAAATATAACCTGGAATCTAACTTTGGATAGACGACAAAGGCGCCAGGTGCAAGCTATCCTATAGCCAAACAAGACTATTGCAACCTTTCAAAAGGAGAAACTATAGAAATGGAATTATTGAAACAAATTCCAGGCAGCAGACCTGCCGGCATTCTCGGTAAGCGTCTCTACAGGGTGGGCGCCACTGCTGCCCTGGCCGCAGCCCTGCTCTTCAGAAGAAACCTTGATGCAGAGTTTTTGCTCTTAAGAGGAGCTGGGTTTCTCCATACCGGGCCTGGCGAGCCGCCCAGCACGGTATTGGATTGGTTCACGCTGCTTCAGAATAACAAGCTGCTCGCCCTTACCCTGCTGAATCTCTTTGACCTGGTTAACTACACCCTGGTAGGATTGATATTTCTATCCCTATTCGTTGCCCTGGTGCGAGCCAACCAATCCTGGATGGTCATTGCGCTGGCCCTTGGCCTGGCAGGGATAATCGTCTACATTGCATCCAACCAGGCTTTAACCATGCTTTCGCTTAGCAATCAATACCTGGCCGCGACGACCGATTTACAGCGAGAGAAGTTCCTGTCAGCCGGACAGGTGGTGCTGGCTATTCATCTAAATAACAGCTATGGAGGTTCAGGCATCTACTTGAGTTTCCTGTTGGTGTCCGTTGCCGGCCTGATCATTTCAACCGTTATGCTCAGGAGCAATATCTTCAGTAAAGCTACAGCTTATATAGGGATTCTGGCCAATGGTTTCGGATTGGGCTATTACCCGGTACTGGTCTTTTCTCCTGGGCTTGTTTTTCTTCCTTTATCCGTATCTGCCATTTTTTTGTTGGTTTGGTACCTTCTGGTTGGGCGCCGGCTGTGGGCGCTTGGCTCCCATTTGTACGATCACAATAAGGAGGTATGGAAATGCGAACAGCTACCCGTAGGATGATCTCGACTTTCGGCGCCCTGACCGGCCTGGCCGGCGTTGAACATGGCCTGGGGGAGGTCCTGCAAGGCCGCAGGACTCCAGAGGGGATTTTCATCCAGTCCTGGCCTGAATCAGAATTCTTCCGGTTCTTGAGCGGCGAACCGGCCATGAGCCTCCTGCCAGACATGCTCTTGACAGGGGTTCTGGCGATCCTCTTTTCCCTGGCATACCTGTCTTGCGCGATTTGGTTCGTTCAGCGGAAGAAAGCCGGCCTGGTCTTGATGCTCTTAGCCGTGGCCATGCTCCTGGCCGGAGGAGGCATTTTCCCACCTATCTTCGGCCTCCTGATCGGTTTCACCGCCACACGCCTGCATGCCCCGCTGGACGGCTGGCGGGAAAGGCTCTCGCCAGGGTTGGCGGAGCGCCTCGGCCGGCTGTGGCCCTGGGCTTTCGGCGCTTCTCTGCTCGCATGGCTGAGCATGTTCCCCGGCGTACCCATGCTCAGCTATTTCTTAAGCGTTGAAAGCGTGGCCCTGGTGCTTGTTCTGCTCGTCAGTATGTTCGGCTTTTTGTTCGTGGCCGTTATAGCCGCTTTGGCGAGTGACCTGCAGGCCCAATCTTTTGCATCATTTTCGTGATAGCTGTCTAAATAAAACGGGTCAACGATTGAGGCGCCTATCATTCGTTGACCCGCTGGGGCTCTTAGCTGGACAGGGTTCTATTGCCTTACCGGAAGGGTGACGACAAAAGTGCTTCCCTTTCCAGGCTCACTGTAGGCCGAAATCCACAATCCAGTGTTGGCTGCCATCGGGCCAGATGACCCGGAATTCGCACTCGCTCAGCTCTGGCGTGGATTGCATCTCTTTGGTACACTGCTTTTTCCCCTCCCGGTCGTCTGGGTGAACGGATTCCAGGACTCGATCCAAAGTCAGCTCTGCATCCACCGGTAGGCCCAGTTTTTGGTGTAGAATATCATCTGCCGCCGGTCTAAGTCCAATATAGAAAGCAGGTCAGCACCATTAATGAAGTATCTTAAAGTCGTTATTATTGCGCTTGCCCTCACCGTCCTGACTGCTGGCCTGGCTATTTACCTGTACACGTTGCCGGGTTTACGCCGCCTGCCCAAGGGAAGACGAGCCAGCCTGGAGGGCATTACCAGCATCCCAGACGCAGTCGAAGACTGCCAGAACAGTGGACTGCAGGGTTGGAAGCTGGTCGCCTATGCCCAGGACCTGGCAGCCCGTAAGTTCTCCTATTCGCGCCGCAATCCCTGGGATTCTCCGGCCCGAGCATTCGAACGCGGCCTGGGCTATTGCCAGCAGCAGGCCCTGGCGCTCAAAATGATCTTTGATCGCCTGGGAATCCACTCTCAGCCGGTCTACGCTCTGAAATGCAGCTTTCCACCCAAAGTCGTCCACGGCATCCCTGAGCCGGGTGGCATTTCCCCGCATACCTGGCTGGAAGTGAACCTGGAGGGGGAATCGAAATTTGTCTGCACAGGCGACCAGAACAACCGCCCGGGCGAGATCCATTTCGAAATCCTTTCTGAGGTCCGCCCCCTATCGCCCTGGATGCGACCTTTCTCTCATTTAGGCTCGCTTATTGAAAATACCCGGCGGGACCGCCAGTCTCTGAAGCGCAGCCAGGCGGGTCAGATGCGCTCCGGTGAGTAGCTGACCGCTTCGAGAACCCTCTCCTGGATCTCGCCGACCAGGTCGCCGTGCTGTTGGGCGGTGATCCGTTTGATCTCCCGCCACTCTTCGTCCTGGCGGAACCTGGCCCATGCATTGCCCATCGTCTCCTCATCCGGCCAGGCCAGCAGGTAGACGAACTCTGTGCGCGAGCTGCTCCGGCTCTCCCAGATGGAAAGGATGTCGAAGCCGTAGCTGCGCATGATGCGCATTGCGTGATCCCGGAAACGCTCGTGGAAAGCTTTTTTGTTATGCTCGAAGATCTCGTAGATGCGTAGCTGGTAGATCATGACATTTCCCCGATCATACCTGCCTGGCTGCAGACTTGGGAGGGCTCTTCGATGCGTTTTCCATGCGTTGCTGCCACAAGCCCAAGGCAAGCCATATGCACCCGGCCGCTACCAGCACGCCATGCGCTACCCGCAGCGGCTGCGTGCCGAAAAACTGGGGGACATATAGGACAAACCCCAGGGCGAAGAGCGGGCCGCTCCACTTGGGCAACAAAACCCATCGCCAGGTTATCACTGCCACCAGGACGGCGGCAAGCGCCAAGAGCAGGAGCCCCACCACGAAGAGGATGATCCCCACGCCGCCCCGCACCTCGCCCGCCATGCTCATCAGGGCTGGGTTGCCCTGGCGCAAGACTTCCTGGCCAATGGTGTAGAGCCCGAAGGCCTCCGCGCCGTAGAAGGGCAAGGTCAGGCCGGTCCCCAGCCAGCTCACGACCAACGCCCGGAAAGCCATCCGCTCGAGGGGCGTGCCCTGTAAATAGATATACAACGACAGTAACCCCAAGCTGGCCAGCGTGAAGGCGATCATGGCCATGATATGGGAGATTAACCAGGCGTTGGAGCCGAAGGCAGCCGCCCCGGACAAGGATGCCTCGTCCGAGAAGGGCCGGATAGCAGGGTAGAGGACAAATAAAATTCCGGCAATCGCCAAAGATAGCGCGCCGGTTGCGACACGATTCGCATTCCCCGTAGGTGTCATGATTTTCTCCTTTTTGGCTTGGTTTTGAAAGCCGGCAGCCGGACGTTTCCCCCAGCGCCAGAAACCGTATTTTATCACCCTGCTCATCTTCCGGGGAGGGTTATCGGACGGTGATAGTCAGGTTTCCCGATCAACGCGCCGGCCAGGGCACCTCGACCGGGCGAGTGTAGCCGTGCTTCTCGACGCCGTAGACCCGAGCGTGGGAGGGGACGGAGCAGCCCTCCTGGTCTTCGATGATGGCAGAATTCGAATCCGTACCGGTCGGGATGAAGACCAGCTCCCCCGTCTGGCAGACCCAGGCCTCAAGCAGGTGGATGGGGGAGGCGGTGTCGTCACCGGCGCGCACCAGGATCCAGGCGCCCGAATCCGTGCGCCCGAAGACTTCCAGGTTGCTGCCAGGGATCAGGGCATATTTATACAGGTACATTGCGCCCGGCCCGTAGCGGCAGTTGGAAAGCTCTAAGACCTCGTCACGGGGCACCGCGTAGGTCGGGCTGGGGGATGGTATGAGGGTCTCTGTGAGGGAGGGGATAAGTGTTGGCGTGGGGGTGGAGGTAGGCTCCGAAGTAAGTGTGAAGGTGGGTGATCCTGTTGGCGCTTCGGTAGGGGTGGATGTAGGCTTTTGAGTAGGTGTTTGCGAGGCCGTTGTGATAGCTGGTTCGCCCAGCGCCAGGGTTGGGACGGGTGGGGCAGGCGCCAGGGTTGTACAGGCGGACAACAGCAGGACCAGCAGCGCTATTAGCGTGAGCCGGCGCCGGGTGAAGATCGGGCAGGTGGGCAAAGTTGCGCTCCGGGGGAGGGGATGGGGATATTATACAGCCTATCCGGGCTCGTTTATGGAACGGGTGGAATCGGCGGCTGTATGAAAATCGCTGGTATATGAGATTTTACATCCACCCGGAAGGGACGCATCTTCTCGTTGTCTTCGTGCTCCAGGATACGGCAGTGCCAAACGAACAGCCCGGGGATATCGAACCTGACCTTAATACGCGTCACTTTTCCAGGCAGGGCAATCACGGTATCCTTGTAACCCATTTCCCATGCCTCAGGTGGGATGGGTGCGCCGGCCAGCTGCGGCGGAAGGATGACCTCTTCCTCTGAATTTCGAGCCAATGCCTGGCGGTTGACCACCTCGAAGTGGATTTGGTGCACGTGGATGGGGTGGGCATCCATGGTAAAGTTATATAACTCCCAAATCTCGACTTCATTTATCTTGGGGGTTTCGGTAATCGCCTCGTCCCAACCTAAGGAAATAACCTCGTTGGCGCTACTTACCACGCCCAAGCGGGCCTCGATAGGGCCGAAGGCCTCCGCTTCGGGGTTCTCACAGTCTAGCACGATATTATCACTCTCGTCTGTCACAACCCGTACCGTTTGCGAGTCATGTTCCGGCAGGCTTAAAGGGCGCGTTTTGGTGGCTGTGCCGAGAAGGCTGATAGCGGGCAGTTGCAGGTCGGCCGGATTTCCGGATTGCCGCTGACCAATTTCAAGATCAGGAAGCGGGAGTTGCAGCCATTCAACAAGCGCAGGCGATATCGCCGTCTCTCCACATCCAAAAAGGGCCACGTCCGACCGTTGACCACGATGGTGTTCCCAAAGAACTCTGGGTTCCAAATCGGTGGAACATTCCTCATCTGCCCATCACAAGCTGTATCTGGAATGAAGGGAATCTGTAGCTGGCTGGGTTCCCGCTCATCTTCGAAGAAGGCCCGGTTGTCAAGATAGAATAAGCTTCCATCGTCGTTAAAAGAGCGGTCCTGGATCGCCAGGGGGATCTCGTAATAACTTCCAAACGGATCTTCATCTACCCCGGGCGCCGGACCAGGCAGTACACTGGCTGGCAAGTCTTGAGACCCTCCCCATAGCAGATAGAAAGCTGCCGGCCCGGCGTACACTTTCAGTCGATTGATCCCCAGGACATGGTCGTGGAACCAGGTGGTGGAAGGTCGCTGATCGTTGGGATAATGGAAAATGGCCGATCCCGGTTCCCATGTAACCCCCCAGCGGCTGGAAAACTCCTCTTTGAATGGGGTGTAGAATCTGCTCTCTACTCCAAGAATGGTATATACTAACACAGCTCTAGAATATGTGAATCGGGAAGGAAACTATCGGCGAAAAAACCATGAGTGAAGAAAAACCCCCTGTGACAGTTGCTCCCTGGCGCCAGAAACTCTGGGAGGTCATCTTTGAATCCGACAAGCCGGCCGGGAAGGCCTTCGATATTGCCCTGCTGATCGCCATCCTGGCCAGTGTAACGGTGGTGCTCCTGGAGAGCACCACCGTTTTCGATCCTGAAGTATCTCGGTTGCTGGTATTCCTGGAGTTTGGCTTCACGATCCTGTTTACAATTGAGTACATTTTAAGGATTATCAGCGTACGGCGCCCTCTCCGATATATGGTCAGCTTTTACGGCATCGTTGATTTGTTGGCTGTGCTGCCCACTTATATCAGCTTCTTCTTCCCCGGGGCGCAGTATTTTCTCGTGATCCGCATCCTGCGCCTGATGCGCGTCTTCCGTATTTTGAAGCTGGGCGCTTATCTCTCACAGGCCGAGCTCCTGGGGCGTGCCATGCGCGCCAGCCGGATCAAGATCGGCGTATTTTTGTTCACCGTTATTAACGTGGTCGTCATCGTCGGCGCGGTGATGTATGTCATCGAAGGCCCTCAGAATGGCTTCAGCTCCATCCCGCTCAGCATCTATTGGGCAGTGGTGACCATGACTACCGTCGGTTATGGAGACCTGGCGCCGCTGACCACCCTGGGAAGGTTTCTTGCCATTCTGGTGATGTTGATCGGCTACGGCATTATCGCAGTACCGACTGGCATCGTTACCGTTGAGATGGTGCGCGCCCGGGATGAGGCTGCGGCAACCCCCTGCCCGGGCTGCCGGCGTATCGGGCATGATGAGGACGCTCACTTCTGCAAGTACTGCGGCACCAGCCTGGGATAAACGGGAATAGTGAAGATAGGCACTCGGGCCGCAAAGAGGCGGCTTAAGTGCCGCTGGGAGGAGCATACCTCCCAGGAGCTATGAAGGTGAACGATCCCTTCGTGGCCCGTCCGGCTTAGCGGTCAACTGGCTGTAAGGAATTAACGCCCCATTCGCGGAAAGCCTATCTTTTTTCTCCCAATCTGTGGATCTATGATCTGTGGCATCTGCGGATCGTTTTCCCTCCACCTTTCAATTCCATCGTTCCGCGTATCACAATTGAACGATTTCCGTCTTAAGATTAAGCGGGAATCCCTCTATCTCCAAACCTTGCATATCTGAAAGGA
>CAZAQS010000047.1:0-24144 GCA_964486825.1 uncultured Anaerolineaceae bacterium
GTATTATCGTTTCGGATCGCTTCCACCTCCTCCACCTGTTATGGCGGTAATTCATCAAAGTTATTTGGTTTGGGTACTCTGCGTTTCAGCAGATTATCGCTTTCGCAATCGGTCAGTAGCCACTGCCAGAATGATCACCACGCCAATCGTTACAGTTTGCCAGTGGATTGGGATATGCAGCAACACAAAGGCATTCCGGACCACGGCCATGATCGCTGCTCCAATCACAGCCCCGTATATGCTGCCCTCACCCCCAGATAGGCTGGTGCCGCCGATGATGACAGCGGCTATTACATCCAATTCATTTCCCATGCCAAGATTTGTCGCGGCAGTGGATAGGAGGCCTGCGTTCATTATGCCGGCGTATGCACACAAGGTGCCTGTCAGTGTATAGACGAACAAACGCACTGAATCTACATTGACACCAGAGAGCCTGGCTGCCTGCTCATTGCTCCCAACGGCATATATCTGGCGTCCTAGTATGGTATAGCGCAGGAAAATCGAGAAAATGATAACCAAAACAGCCATCTCGATAACCGGAAACGGAAACTTGATCTGGCCTAACACTCCTGCACCTAAGAAATTTACACCGGGATCTTTCATAGGAATATTGCTGGCAACCGTTCCTTGGAGTCCCGTAGCCAGGAGGTAAGCCATGCCGCGTGCTATGCTCATCATTCCCAAGGTAGTGATAAACGGATTTACTTTTAACTTGGTGATGATCAAGCCGTTTGTCGCCCCCAGCGCCATCCCCATGAGCAGGCCACCCAGCACGGAAAGCCAGGGATCAAGGCCTCCATAAGTCATTAAGCGGGCAGTGGTCATAGCGCCTGCCGCCAGGACGGACCCTACGCTCAGATCAATGCCGCCCGTTACGATCACCATTGTCATCCCGATCGCCATGATCCCAATGGTGGAGAAACTTCGTAGCAGGTTGAAAATGTTCTGTGTGGTCGCAAAATATTGGTTGGAGAAAGACATCACGATCGTCAGCACGATCAGTGCCCCTAAAACTCCAACTTCTTTGGTTTTCAAAGCTCGTTGTAAGCTAGTGCTTGGCTTTACACCCCTGGGAACGGCTTGATCTTGAGTTACTAGGTTTGGTTGGGCTATTTCGTCCTGATTCATATCGCTACTCCAAATAAAAATGGGCTTTGATTTCGTCTAGGTGGGTTTCTCTCCGGCGAATTCTGTTTATTTATGATCGGTCGATTCAGTCATCCAAAGAAAAGAGTAGACTGTAGGAGCTCCGTTATTTTTCCGGTTGCTGCGAAGTGGAGGAGCGATGTGTTTCAACTCCAGCCCGGCCCAGGGCAATCAGGAAATCTTCCAGGTGTAGATCCGGTTTTTGCAGGTGCCCGGCTAAAGGGCCCATCAGCTCAGTTGCTCTGGCTTCGCTGACCCAAGAACAGGAAATCAAAGGCGTTGCATAAGTGAGTGGATCTTTGCGTAACGACTCGACGATTTCCCATCCGCGCTGGTTGCCTGGCAATTCAGCATCCAAGATGACAACAACAGGTCCAATTTTCGTTGCCAGTTCAAGCACTTCCTGGCCCACAGAGGCGCGCAAGGCTTTTAACCCGCATTTTTCAGCAAAACGTTGTAGTAATAGAGCCACAAATGGGTCAGATTCTCCGATAACGCAAGTTGGTGTCATGGATGTTTTTGGTCAGCTTCTACATCAGGAGTGATTTTTCATCCGTATGCCTCTTGCGATTGTTATCTGTAATTTGAAACGTATGCACAATATGTTAAGCGTTGTGCAGAAAAATAAATGGTTGCATCAAATCTGGCGATAAGCCGCGAGAAAGCACTATGCTGAGTGTAGCGCATACGGTGCTATTTCTCTCGCATTAGAGGGACATGTTTTGATAATTCTGAGACAAAAATGGGGTTAGTTTGAACAACAGCTCACAATCCGCTATCTTTTCGGGCCCATTCGTGACCCCCTTATTCCGGACGCTCGCCGCGTTGGTAAGCGCCTGGAGTGACGCCAACTTCTTGGCGGAAGACGCGGCTGAAGTAATTGCTCTCCGAAAACCCTACCGCCATGGCTACCTCGATCACACTTCGATCTCCAATTTCCAACAGCCCTTTGGCCTGCCGGACGCGATAGCGATTCAGATAAGTCATAACCGACATACCAGTTTCCTTCAAAAAACAGCGATTCAGGTGACGCTCACTAAAGCCGGCGTATTGCGCTAACTGCTTGCGGGTAAGGGGCTCGGCATACTGCTCATGGATAAAAGCCATTACCTGGCGCATCCTACGTTGCGTCTCGTTGCTAAGGCACTTACCCCTGGACAGGACAGCCTCGACCTGCGATATGACTTCGTCTGTGCTGAATAACCCTTTGCCCAGGATGGCGGTTACACCTTGCTGCAAGCGTGTCATATCCCATATGGTCAGTTCTTGAGCGGTCAATACAATGACAGGCACCTTCCTCAACCGCTCATGCTCCCTCATTATTTCCAATACTTTAAAGCCGTCTATCTCTGGCATCATCAAATCAAGCAGCACCAGGTCTGGTTGCTCCACATTCATCAGCTCTAAAGCTTCACACCCATCCCTGGCTCTCAATACTCGGCAGTCTGGAAGATGGGAGCTCACGATCCGGGCATGTAAATTCAATACCTGGGGATCATCATCCACGATAAGGATGGATTTGCATTTTTCTCCATCGTTCCGAGGTATACCCTGGCGTTCCAGTGCCTGCACCAATTCGCTGCCTCCCACAGGTTTGGTGAGTAAGTCCAATTCCAGGATCGAGCCCTGGTCTTGTTCTTTAGAAAGGGAATAGAATACGACTGGAATATCGATTGTGGCAGGAGAGCGTCTCAATAGTCTGATCAGTTCCCATCCCCTTTCCTCTGCAACATTTGAGTCGAGCACCAATGCCCCTGGCGGGTCGAGTACCACCTGGTTCAACCAATCAGGATCGCTCGTTGTCAGCAGCTCGTCCACCTCAAACCCGCGCCGGATCAGGTGCTCGCGCAGTCTTTGGCTTTCCCCCCCTTGCTTCACCAACAACAGAACATTATTAGCACGTTCGCTCTGCATATCCCTGATATGTTCCTGGTTTTCCATCACAGGTAGGGTGAAGTAGAAGGCTGATCCGGCGCCTTCCTCCC
The DNA here is from genome assembly GCA_964486825.1 of uncultured Anaerolineaceae bacterium. GTDB lineage: Bacteria > Chloroflexota > Anaerolineae > Anaerolineales > UBA4823 > CAZAQS01. The sequence continues at coordinate 3,132 of CAZAQS010000047.1, forward strand.
CAGATGAACACACTCCCATCCGACCGCCATGCAGCTCCACCAAGCGCCGGGTAATTGCCAGGCCAAGTCCTATACCTCCATAACCGCGCTGAGTAGTACGCTCAGATTGGCTAAACTCATCAAAAATACTGCTTTGCTCGGATTCAGGGATCCCTATTCCGGTATCTCTAACGGTGATGGTCACCGTTTTTTCTTCCACAGACACTTCCAATGCAACTTCACCCTGCTCTGTAAACTTTGCTGCATTGCTGACCAGGTTTAAGATCACTTGTTTCAGACGTGTCCGATCTGCCCAGATCGTTGGTAGGACTGGAGTTATTTCAACACGCCAGTCCAATCCTTTTTCGCGAACGATCCCCTCACTGAGAAGTAATGTCTCCTTCAGGATAGAGCCTAGATTCAACGGCTTACAATTTAGATGTAGCTCCCCGGCCTGGCTGGTAGCAAGGTCGAGAACATCGCTGATCAAGCGTCCCAGGTGTTGGGCGCTGGTTCGAATGCTTTTCAGATCTCGTTGGTAAGCGGCAGGCAATGGGGTATGATCGTGGGAATCTTCCGCTAGCAGGATTTCGATCATGCCCACGATCAGTGTCAACGGGGTGCGAAGTTCATGGCTGACGGTGGCCAAAAAACGGCTTTTCAGCGTATCCGCCTGTTCAGCCAGATGGCGGCCTTCCTCAGCGACTTTCTGGGCCTGAACGGCTTGATTATATAGTTCGATGTTACGCTCAGCCAGCCGTGTTCGCTTCAATGCCCCGCTGATCTGGCCACGCAAGATCTCGTAGATCTCTTCTTGGTGCGGGTCTGCCTCAAACAGCGCCAACCCAAGCTGGTCTTCTCGAAAGTAGAGCGGCTCGACCACCCAGCTATACGGTCTGTCGGTTGGCCATAGTTCGCCAGGCAGGAGTTTGCGGGAAGGAAATCTTTTCTGGCAGAGCTCAATCTCAACCGGCCCGGATTCATCGTATGCCATGATCAGTTGCGACCAGGAGGTAGGAGTTTCCGGGTCAGTATAAATGGCGATATAACCTCGGGAAATGTTCAACTGCGGAAGGGAGCGCACCAGGACTTCCATCAGCTCCGAACGGTCGATTGTGGCGCTGATAAGTTGGTTGATTTCGCTCAAAACGCGTGCCTGTTGTTCTGCTTGCTGGCCTCGAAAGGCTTGCACTCTTTGAGCTGTTTCTCCGATCATTACACGAGCCTGGTGAAAAAGGTCTTCGGCGTGGTACAGTGTTGCTTCTTCCAAATGTGGGAGAACGTTAGTACGCAATACGGAGATAGCTGTATGCCATTTAGAAAGCACCTCATCTTCTACGGCGCTTTGGCGCAGAACTTCATAGAAAAAAGAGAGAAAAGTCCTGGAATCCCCTTGAATTTCATCAATAAAAGCCACGCACATCTGCTCGATCAGTTTCGGGTTCTGGGATGTTTGCTCTACCTCCAATGTTTGGAGGATGCCAGGGACAATAATATTGAGTTGTGCGGACAATCCCCCATGGACCTCATTCGAGTGTTTTCCCAGGTGTTTTGCGGCTGCTTCTAAAACTAACGGGTCCGGGCAACCGCAAGAATGACGGATCAGGAGGCTTGTCGGTAGCATCACCTGATCCGGTACAGGCCGTCCATCCAGCAGCTCTAAAACCATCTCTGTGGCTTTGCGGCCCTGGTCATAGAAATGCAAGGGTCCGGTAGTTAAAGGTGGTGTTATCAGGCGCCCTTCCGATTCGTTATTCAACCCGGCTATCGCAACCTCTTCGGGAATGCGAATACCCCGTTCTTGCAGGATCTTCATCGCCCCAATAGCCATATTGTCGCTGGCTGCAGCCAATGCATCAAAACGAACCTTCCGGTTATCTAGCAACTCACCTATCGCTGCCTTCCCTCCACTTTCCTTGAAACCTCCGATCACTACAAGGCTAGGGTCGAAAGGGATCCCATGATCGTTCAGTACATCCTGGTAAGCAAGAAAGCGCTCTTCGGCTTCCTGATGATGCTCCGGACCGCGAATAAAGGCGATACGGGAATGCCCATGTTCTTCAACCAGGTGTTCCACGATATTGCGCATCCCGTGATAATTATCCACCGTGACACATGGGAAGCCTTCCAAGTGAACCCCAACTGTGACGATCGGGAGCGGGCGGAAGCGCTCGCAAAAGACTCGGATCTCCTCTAAATCGACTTGTAGAGTCAACCCAGCCAGCCAAAGCACCAGCCCGTCAATCATTTCCGGATCAACCAGTTCATATAGCACGTTCGATTGAGCTTCAAATCCAACCTGCGAGCGCAGTGGCTTACCGGGAAAGCAAATCAAGTTTGCGTCACGCTCGCGCGCAATACTCGCAACCCCTGACCATACAAAATGACCAACGGGATCACCACCCCCATGCGTCAACAGGCCGATCGTAGGTCGAGTTCCAAAAGAACGGTCGAGGGATTCGGTCATGGATATATCGACAAAATTAAAGATAGCAATATAGATATCGAGAAAGCAAGCCGGCGGGATACACGGTAGTCCCTATTTTACATGATATTACTCAAGCCGCGAAATAATAGCCCTCTCTATGGTTCTGGTCACAAAGCGCTAGCAGGAGGAGAAGAGAGCGTCTTATCTCCTATTGAAAGTAGGAAATTTCGACATTTCCCAAATTATTCGGATGGTAAACTACGAAGGATTGATAAGTTACCAATGATCACGAGCTGTCCTTGGAGTTTTTCGGATGAACAATAAAGACCAGATTGAAGAAACCGTAAAAAGATGGTGGGAAGGATGGGCGAAGAAGGATATCCAGGTCTTGGAAGATATCGCGCACGAGGACTATATCGAGTTTACCGGTGGTTCGAAAAGGTCACAGGGTAAACAAGCCTTGCTGGAGACTGCCCGTAGGGTCATGCCGCACCTGGATCTCTTGGAATGGGAAATCCGAGAGGCGCTGGTCATCCCGTTCGGGGATACAGCCCTATGCAATTACTATTATTCAGAAGCTGGGAATTTCAAGGGGAATGCTTACCAGGCTATGGGTTGCGCCACCGATGTCTTCGTTAAGCTGGGCGAGTCCTGGAAGTTGGTATGCCATCACGTTACCGAGATCCACAGCCCTACCGATTCCTGAGCCTATATAAATTTAATAGAATAGGGGTATACGACCACTCCGAGCCCTATACCCCGATGATTGCCTGGATGCCTCTCAGGAATATTGCTCGACGATGGCGTCGACTTTTTGCTGGACATCAGCCGGCAATGGCTCTGGTCGGTGAGTCTCCAGGATTTTCAAGGCTTTGTCCCGGGCGCGTTCCCGCAAGGTCTTACCACCTCGCCGGAGCCAGGTGTCATAATGACTGCGGTCGAAAAGCTTCGGGTACCAGTCCTCCCGGTAGTGCTGCAGGGTATGGTCGCTGCTCAGGAAGTCTCCATCCGGTCCGATCTGATCGATCAGGTCCAGGGCCAGCGTCTCCTCGTTGATTTCCAGGGGCCGCATGAAATGCTTGGTATAAGCGATCAGCTCATCACAGATCACCACCTGTTCGATGGAGTTTGTCATGCCTCCATCCAAATAGCCAACGTCGTGAGCTAATTGGGCGCCCGCCAGCGTCTCGAGCAGGATTGAGAAAGCTGCTTCTGCGGCAGCCTGCTCATCGGGCAGCTTCGAGTCGCTGCAGCCAGTCAGACCGAAGATAGGCAGATCGTAGCGGTGGGCAAGCTCAACGAGCATGACCCGGTTGGTTGGATCCGCGTAGGCGTCCACGGTGGTGCGCATGTCGAGCATATCGTTGACCCCGCCGGTCAGGATTACGGGAGTCCCCTCACGCTTGATCTGCGCGATGACCAGGCCTGCCAGCTCCCCGGCATTCGCCATAGCGATAGCTCCAGCCGCGGTCACCGGGCCTGTGCCGCCCCTCAGGACTACCGGGGTGTAGGTTGTTGGCAGCCCCTTCCCGCTCATGAAAAGCAGCTTGCGCAGCGCCTCCTGGTTGTGCCGTAGGGGGTGGGAAACGTTGACATAGCAGGCGCAGATCGGGTTCCTCCGTAGCTGCTCCTCGCCCCCTGCAACTGCCTCTGCCATTCGTACCGCATCCACACAGCCCTCGAACTCAGTCGTTACGAACAGGATCGGCTTCGTGCTATTCATCAGCATGGCGCGCATCTGGTGCCGGTCGGCTGTATCTTGGGGAAGGTCGGACGCGTTGCAGAACGACATCAGGAAGTCGATATGCTCCAGGGCGTCACACACCGTGGTCGCCTCGATGATATCCTGCAAGCGCCCGGGACGCCGCTCCCCGGTGCGCAGGTCGATGACGTTGGGGCAGTCGGAGCCTGTACCAAAAAATACGTTCTTCCGCTCCAAAGGCATGCTGCGCTTGCCGGTCCGGTCACATAGCACCGCCCGCTTCGGGGCAGCGGACAGAGCCCATTCTACCAGCCCGGGTGGGATACGTACGCGGTTGCCGTCCTCCACCTGCACGCCTTTTTTGCTCAAGAGCTCGATTGCTTCCGGTTCGTACAGCCGCATGCCAGTCCTATCCAGGATCTCCAGGCTGGCATGGTGCAATCTCTCGACCTGGTCGTCTGAAAGCTTTCGAAAGTGGGGGGCATCGAATATGGTGTAACTACTCTGCAATGGCATAGCTGTTCTCCTTGATGAGTATGGCCCCTTGGTCGTTGCTCTGCTTTATAGGAACCAAGCAGGCGCGGTATCCGTTCTATGGCGTACTCCAGAGAGACACCGGCGTAGCTAGGTTGGTCTGGCTATGACCCTCTGGATCAGCTCGCTGACCCTGTCCAGGTGCTCAAAATCGCGCACCATACGGATTAGATCTTCTATCGTTGCGCTGTCCAGGACATAACCTACCAGCCAGCGGAACTTATCCTCGAGCAAGTCGCCCGTCCAACTCCCCGCGCCCCGTTCGACGATCCCAGAATCAAAGACTCGCCCGTCGCGCAGGCGGATCTCGACTGCGCTGGTCATCATCAGGTCCATGTCCTGGGCCTCCTGGTATTGCTGGTCGATTAGCGGGTCGAGCTCCAGCTCGATTCTGTCGAAAAGATCCCTTACCCTGGAGTCGCCCAGGCGTTTTTCCAGAACCTGCTCCGGACCGATCTCCCCATCCAGCAGTAAGCAGGCCAGCGGCCATTTCAAGCTGAACTGGGCTTGCTCGGTATTCCTTGGAAGCTCCTGGTACAGGCACAGCGCCTCCTGGAAAGTGCGCACCCGGATATGCTCGATCTGGCCAGAGTCGATCTTATGATCCAACATGACCTGTCTGGCTGCCTGGCAGGCCGCGTGCCCCCAGGCGCAAGAAGCCCAGCCCTTGTAGAAGACGCCCTCTGCCATCCAATAAATCTTGCCCAGGTCCTCTATCCAGGACCGGTATTCGTCAAAGCCCAGCAAACTTGGGACGCCGGTGAACCCCCGCTGGGCGAGCTGCGCTGAGAGGATCCCATTCATCGCTCCCCATCCAATAGCGTGTTTGACCATGCTGGGAGTCTGGATATCCCTCATCATTGGGGCGTTCGGAGCGTGGTACTCGGCGATGCCAAGCGCATGTTTGATTTCAGTAGAGTTCAATCCCATCAATTTCGCCGTCGCGGCCGCGCAAGCCAACGATCCCCAGGACCCGCAGGATTGGTACTCCTCGTGATAAGCGTGCCAGCAGCGCCCGGCCCGGATTGCAATCTCGTAGCCGGCAACCAGTCCCTCCAATAAAGCCTTGCCGCTTGCCCCGATCTCCTCTGAAACAGCCAGCACGGTAGGGATCAATTGCGCACCCGGATGCCCGCGCGTAAAGATGGCATCGTCGTCGATATCCAACGCGTTGCCGGCGCAGGCGTTGGCGAAAGCTGCTCCCGGCGCCTGGGCTCTCAAACCGTGTAGCAGGATCGTCGCCCCCTCGCCTTGCCAGAATTTGTGCGCATACCCGGCCGCAATCCCACTTACTGGCGCCAGAGTACCTGCCAGGACAGACCCCAATCCATCCAGCAGGCATAGCCTGGCCCTTTCCTGTACCGCCTTGGGAAGCTCTTCCCAGCGCAAGGTGCGGATGAAATCCGCTGCGATATCATTTCCATCCCTGGTCATTTCAACGTCCCACCCGGATGCGTGGATTGAGTATCCCGTATAAGATGTCGGCTGCCAGGTTGGAAAGGCTGTAGATAGCAACGATTACCATGCTGGTGGCCTGGATAATGGTGAGGTCACGGCGCTGTATGCCGAAAACCAGCAGCCGGCCCAGGCCTGGGTATCCAAAGACCGATTCGGTGACGATCAATCCGCCAATCAACCAACCGATCCCCATAGCTACTATGGTCACGGTAGGAAGCAGCGAGTTTCGCAGCACGTGCTTGGTCAGGACTTGCCAGCGCGGCAGTCCCTTCAAATCAGCAGCCCGCACGTAATCCGAACGCAACACATCGATCGTGCCGGCACGCGTCATGCGCGCCACATACCCCAGGCTGGTCAGGCTGACGGTCAGGGCCGGCAAGATCAAAAAGCGGAACGCCTCACGGAAACTCGTGTCTGGCTCGATGGATGAGTTGGCGGGTAACAGGTTGGCGGAGATCGCAAGGAAGCTGATCAAGATCAGGCCGGTGACGAACTCCGGCAGTCCTACGAACGCCATCGAGGCTGCCGAAATGACCTGGTCAGCGGGCCGGTCTTCCTTGAGCGCCGCGATCACTCCCAGCAGGATCCCCAGCGGTACATATAAGGCCAGAGATACGCCCGCCAACATCATCGAATTGCGCAGCCGGCTCAGTACCATAGGACGTACTTCCAGTCGCGAGACCATCGAGTTGCCCCAGTCGCCGCTTACGAAGCTCGTCAACCAATCCACGTACTGGACGATATAAGGCCGGTTCAACCCCAGCTCCTCGCGCAGGTTCTCTACTGCCTGGGGAGTGGCGAACTGCCCCAGTACTACCTGGGCGACGTCACCGGGCAGGAGCTGCGTGACACCAAAGATGATAACGGAAGCCAGCAGCATGGTCAGCAGGATCAGGCCTAGCCGCCGTAGGATATAGGCGATCATGGAAGCTTCTCCCCGGTTAGATCCAGGACATGACCTTGTAGCTGGCGCAGTTCCTCAAGCGGGATATGGCAGCAGATGCTGTGGTAACGGCTGGCGTTCTGCCAGGGTGGCTCCTCCATCTCACAAATTGGGCCAATTTTTCGCGGGCAACGCGTGTTGAAGCGGCAGCCGGTTGGGATATCCATAGGGCTCGGGACGCTGCCCTCCAGGCGAATACGCTCCTGGCGCACGTCCAGGTCTGGGACGGGAATGGCCGAAAGCAGCGCCTCCGTGTAAGGATGGTAGGGCGGTGCAAAGACTTCCTCCGCCGGGCCGACCTCCCACAGCCGCCCCACGTAAACGACTGCGATCCAGTCCGATAGGTGGCGCACCGCAGCCAGGTCGTGAGAAATGAACAGGTAAGCGGTCCCGTTTTCCTGCTGCAACCGGATCAGCAAGTTCATCAAGGAGGCTTGCACGGACACGTCTAAGGAGGAGATTGGCTCGTCCAGGATGGTCAGTGTTGGGTTGGCTGCGAAAGCGCGTGCGATAGCGACGCGCTGCTTTTCGCCCCCGCTCAGCTCGTGTGGCAAGCGATCGATATACTCTTCGGGCAGGTTGACCGCCTGGAACAGTTCCTTTACTCGGCGATCGACCTCCTCCGGCGGGACATTACCCAGCAAAACCAACGGCCGGCCCACGCTCTGCCCGACAGGTAGCTGGGGGTTGAGTGAAGCGTCCGGGTTTTGAAAAACAACCTGGATCTTCTTGAGGGTCTCTCGATCTCTATCGCTGACTTTATAGGGCAGGGCTTTCTTCTCTAAGATGATATCCCCTGCAGTAGCTTCCTCTAGGCCGGCAATGCAGCGCGCCAGGGTGGTTTTCCCGCAGCCGCTTTCCCCAACGATGCCCATCGTGTTGCCCCGGCGCACTCGCACGGAGATATTGTCGACTGCCCTGACCAGGGCTGGCTTCCATTCGAGCAGGTTGGATAGCCCGCGCTGGCTTACTTTAAAATGCTTGCGGATATTGCGAGCATCCAACACCAGGTCTTCTTCCGTGCGTTTTACGGGCGCCTCGCTTGATACAGGCGAATACAGCCGCAGCAGGTTGTCTCCGACTTCATCCCAGCGCAGGCAGGCCGAGAAATGTCCTGGTGACACTTCCACAAGCGGGGGCCGGGAGCGGCGGCAGGCTTCCTGGGCCATGCCGCAACGAGGCTCAAAAATACAGCCCTTGGGCAGAGAATCGGGCCGCGGGATAAAGCCAGGGATGGTGTGCAGGTCGATGTCCAGCTTGTTCATATCGACGCGCGGCACACAGCTCAACAATCCCATCGTATAGGGGTGCAGCCTCTCCTTGAACACCTGCTCGAGGCTGCCCTGTTCCATCAGCTCGCCGGCGTACATGACCCCTACCCGGTTGCAAATGCGCGCCACGACGCCCAGGTGGTGGGTGATATATAGCACTGCGGTCTGGTATTCCTGGAGCAAATCATGCACCAGATCCAGGATGACAGCTTCAGTAGTTACATCCAGCGCAGTGGTCGGCTCATCCATGATCAGCAGTTGCGGGTTAGTGATCAGCGCGCTGGCGATCAAAATGCGCTGTAGCATGCCACCGCTGAGCTGGTGGGCATACCTTCTTGCAATCGACTCGGGGTCTGGAAGCTGCACTTTCTCCAGCATCTCGAGCGCCTTTTCCCAGGCCTGAGCGCGATTCATCCCTAAATGCACGCGGGCTACCTCGGCAACCTGCTCACCAACCTGGATAGACGGGTTGACCGCTCCATTAGGGTCCTGGTGAACCATACTGATGCGCGCTCCCCACAGTTTGCGCATTTGTCCTGGAGAGAGCTCCAGTAAATTTTCTCCGTTCAGGAGGACAGCTCCCTGGCTAATGCTGCCGTTACGAGGCAGGTAGCGCACCAGAGCACGCGCCAGGGTGGTTTTCCCCGACCCGGACTCGCCGACCAGTCCGTAGATCTCGCCCCGCCGGATCTGAAAGGAAACATTCCTGACGGTCTCCAGCGGCCCTTTGTCCGTGTCATAGGTAATGCTCAAGTTGCGGACATCCAGGAGAGCTGGTGAAGCGCCAATCATCGCTGCGCTCATGGTTGTTCTACCTCCCGCTCACGCCGCCGGGAAGCAGCATTCGGCGCAGGCCATCGCTCATAAAGGCCACCCCCACTACCAGGAAAGCGATCGTTCCGGCAGGGAAGAGTAATACCCAGGGCGCTTGCCCAAACCATGTGCGCGCCTCCCCCACCATCATGCCCCAATCTGGGGAAGGCGGCTGAACGCCCAGGCCCAGGAAACCCAGCGAGGCCACCAGGAAGATGGAGTAAGAGAAACGCATAGAAGCTTCCACAGCCAGTGGCGGCAGGACGTTCGGCAGGATCTCGCGGAAAATGATATAGGTGGTGCTTTCGCCGCGCAGCTTGGCTGCTTCGATGAACTCGCGTGTCTTCACCTCCAACACCACGCTCCTCACCACCCGGGCAACCATGGGAATATAAAGGATTCCCACTACTATAATGACGTTAAGGCGCGAAGGCCCGATGGTAGCCAGGATGATCATTGCCAATAGCAAGGGTGGGATAGCCAGGAGCACATCCATCAGGCGCATGAAGATTTCATCGGTGAAGCCTCCGAAATATCCTGCCAACAGGCCGATGCTTAAACCTGCCAGGACTGCCAGCAGTGTACCGGAGCCTGCTATGGTCAGGACATCCCGGCTGCCGACCAGGATACGGCTGAAGATATCCCGGCCGAACTGGTCTGTCCCGAACCAATGTTGGGCGGAGGGGGACTGCAACCGGTTCTCCAGGTTTTGCTGCGCATAGCCGTACGGGGAGATCATTGGGCCGAACACTGTCATCAGGATAAATATGACGACAATGCTCATCCCGATCCAGGCCGCCGGGTAGCGGCGCATCCGCTTGAGCCATCGGGGATAACCCTGAGTGGGAGCCCTACTCTCTAATTGGGCAGCTTCCATAAAAGCCGAATCTCCAGCTTGGTATGTAATCAGGTCATCGTAGGGTAGGGCGCACAGGCGTCCTACCCTACGGTTTCGGTTAACCTTGCTTAGTCCTCGAAGTACACGTAACGCAAGTCCAGGGATGTCCCGAGTCCCATTGTGGGTTGTACGCCCTGTAAACGTGAATTTGCACCCCACAGGTTATCGATAAAGAAGGGCAGGATGATAGGGCCACGCTCGCGGAAGATGCGCTGTATCTGGATATATAGATCGGCCCGTTTCTGGGGGTCCATCTCCTTGGCAGCCAACTCGGCCAGCTCGTCCATCTCCTCGTCGCACCAGTGACTTTCATTCCACTGGGCGTCGCATTTATAAGCCAGGTCCAGGTAAGGCTGGGGGTAAGGGCGCGAGCCCCAGTCTGTGATGGCAAAGTCTACTTCCAGCCACATATTGTCGGCCCCGTAATACACATCCGTGGGTACAAGCTGGATATTGAGGGTAACACCTGCCTCAGCCAGCTGTTCCTTCCATATCGTGCAGATGGCCGGTACAGGGGCACGGTCCTGGCAGTAGATCTCGATGGTCAGCCCATCCTCGTATCCTGCTTCAGCCAGTAGCTGCCTGGCCTGATCTGGATCGCGCGCCGGAAGCGGTTCGTCCAGATAGAACTCCCCGTAGACGGGCCCGAGCGGTGTGTCCAGACCGGCATGTCCAAGCCCCTGGAAGGCCCCTTCCAGGATCGCTTCCCGGTCGGTGGCCAGTTTCAACGCCTGGCGTACAAGGTTATCGCTGGCTGGCTCGCGGTCCGAGCGCATCCTCAGCACGTAGGCTGTGTTGGAGGGTTGGCGGTAGAGGGTAGTATTGGCGCCTTCATCGATGGTTGATGCAAATTCGGATGGCAGGTAGATCAGCCAGTCCACCTGTCCGCCGCGCAGAGCTTCGATCTGTGCTACGCTGTCAGGGATGAAGATGAATTCCATCCCATCCAGGTAAGGCAGTTGGTTGCCGTCATCGTCCTTCAGCCAGTAATTTGGATTGCGCTTGAAGATGATCCGGTCCTCCGGGTTGTAGGTCTCGAGGATGAAGGGTCCGGTGCCGTTCCACTGGGTGGCGAAATCCGTCCCATCCGCATCCATGATCAGGGCATGGTAATCGCCCAGGTCCTTAAGGAAGTCCGGGTTGGTATTCTCGAGGTTGAAGACGACAGTATAGTCATTGGGCGTTTCGATGCTGGTGATATTCGAGTATAAGCCGACCGTGGCCGCGCCGATATCCGGGTCTCTCAGGCGATCGAAGGTGAATTGCACGTCACGGGAAGTCATTTCCTTCTCGTCATGGAACAGGACGCCCTGGCGGAGGTTGAACGTCCAGGACAGACCATCCTCGCTGGCGCTCCAGCTCTCGGCGACGCTGCGGGCCGGGTCTGGGGAATTGTCCTCACCGATAAAGACCAGGAAATCATTCCATTGCCGGGCAGCTTCATCGTCTGGGACGGTCGCTAAAAAGGCCGGGTCCAGGTTAGAAACCGGCTGGATGGCATGCCGCAAGGTGCCGCCGTACCTGTCGCTCACCTGGGGTTCTTCCACCGGCGCGCTGGTAGGCTGGGCGGGTGGTACAGGTGTTGGCTCAGTGACGGGCGCCGGTGTTGCCTGGGCGCAGGCTCCTAGCAGCAAGGATGCGGCGATGATCGCGCTGAGCAGGATATAAATGGTTTTCTGACCAGACATTGCTCCTCCGTAATATTTCTTCTCGTTCAGCTCGGTGGTAACCGACTTTCCAACCTGGATGCGACTCCAGGTGAGGAGTACAGTTACCAGATTGAAAAACAGGGGGGATCAATAGGGGTTATTTTATCAAAGGCGCCTCGTTTCTGGAAATATCGCTCCACGATTCCTCTATCCCTGGCTGATCGCAGCCTTGCATCTCGGCGATGAATTTGTCCGCTAGCTTGACAAATATTCCTCAGACATATATGATATTCGAGCTTTCCATAAATTCAAAAACCCGATCCGCATGGCAAGGCCATAATCGTACCAATCGGGATGCTTTCGAACTTTCTTAGAAATTTAATGTCTGGTTGTTTGGATAAGTAGATCAATTTTATATGCCTTTCGGCCCAGTGTCAATCTTACAAATTCCAAAATCATGATGATAAAAAGTTCAGCAGTTCAGCGACCTCCTGGTGGTAGCGCCCGGCGGACGGACTCAGCCCTCAAGGTATCCGGGGCTACACAGTTCGTCGAAGACATACCCATGCCCGGGTTGTTGCACGCTGCAGTCCTGCGCAGCCCCTACCATCACGCCCGGCTGCTTGCACTGGATAAAACCAAGGCCGCGGAGATGCCAGGCGTCGTAAGGATCATTACCGCTACCGATATCCCAGGTGAAAACGCTCTCACCGGTTACAGCCGGGATGAGCCTGTTTTGGGACCAGTTGGAGATACGCTCAAGCAGAAAGGCGCGCCGGTTGCGCTGGTGGTGGCGCAGGAATTGGATCAGGCCCGCAATGCCGCGACTGCAATCGAGGCTTGCTATGAACCATTGCCTCACCTCTTCGACTCTGCCGAGGCCCTGATCCCAAATGCCGCCCCTTTATATCCTGGGGGAAACGTATTAAGCACCTACGACCTGGCGCACGGAGACTTGCAGGCTACTTTTTCAGCCAGCGATGCTGTGATTGAAACCGTATATAACACCTCCTTTCAGGAACACTCGACCCTGGAACGTGAAGTCACCCTCGGCTATATTGGCGAGGGTGGGTGTTTGACAGTCCTGGGTGGCACGCACGAGCCGCACTGGCAGGTTGGTTATATTGCCGCGGTTTTGGACCTCGATCCGCTAGGAGTACGCGTAATCGTGCCTCCGACGGGCGGTTCGTTTGGAGGCCGCCAGGACCCCTGGCCCCTGGTTGCTGCCGGTTTGATGGCATATCTCACCCAGAAGCCTGTCCGTCTGGCCTATTCCCGCAGGGAAGCCTTTGATGCTACCCCCAAGCGGCATCCCTACCGTATCCAGCTGAAGGTCGGCGCCAAATCTGACGGCAGTTTTACTGGCATCCAGGTGAAAATTGATGCCAATACTGGGGCGTATGACAGCGCCGGGTACTGGATCCCCAATTATGCCATCACTGCTAGCGGCGGGGCTTACGCCTGGCAGGCGGTGGAAGCCTTCGCCCAAACCGTTTATACCAACGGTCCGAAATGCGGTCAGTTTAGGGGATATGGCACCCCGCAAAGCGCATTTGCACTGGAATGTACCCTGGACGAGCTGTCCCAGAAGCTGCAGATCGATCCACTCGAGCTGCGCTTGATGAACTGCCTGAGCCAGGATGGTATTTCCTTCCTCGGCTACCCGGTGGGTGAATCACTGGGCTACAAGGAGGTCCTGGAAGCGTTGCGTCCGGGTTATCTGCGTCTACAGGAAGAGGCGGTTGCATTTAATGAGCGCGGGACTGAGCTTCAGATGGGGGTTGGGATGGCAGGCATGTGGTACCGGTTTGGGAAATCCGGCTCCCTACGCATCGAAACGCGTGCTGAGCTTGCCCAGGATGGTCGTTTCATTGTCTATTGCTCCGCTCCAGATTACGGTCAGGGTATCGCCACGGTTATGTCCCAGCTGGCTGCAGAGGGCTTAGGGGTGCCGCGCGATTCGATCACGCTGGTCAATGCCGACACCGCCCTGACGCCTGATAGCGGCATCCAGGGCGCTTCGCGGGCCACTTATTTCATCGGCAGCTCAGTCCTGGAGGCGGTCAAGAACCTGAAAGAGCAGGTATTTGCGGTGGCAGCAGAGATGATCGATTGCGATCCCTCCGGTTTGCTGCTGGGAGGTGAGCGGGTCTGTGCGGAAGCGGATCCCAACCGTTGGGTTTCCCTGGCGGCTATAGCAGCCGAGCTGGATCATCTGGGTAAATCTCGCCTCGTGACGGGGGTGTTCGATCTTTCGCCCCTGTTCCCCCTGGAGACCAGGCCGGAATATATCCCCTTGATCGTTACCGGAGCGCAGCTGGCCCAGGTGATCGTAGATCTGGAGACCGGGCAAGTCCAGGTGAAACAAGTCGTCGCTGCCCACGACGTAGGCCAGGTTATCAACCCGATCGATGCCGTGGGGCAGATCCAGGGGGCTATCGTGATGGGAGTGGGATCTGCATTGACCGAGGAGTATATCCCCGGCGTTTCCACCGGCTTTACCGACTATATCCTGCCCATGGTGTACGAATCTCCTGAAATCGAAGTCATTCTGGTCGAAGTACCCAGCTATTACGGACCGCTGGGTGCGAAAGGCCTGGGAGAAGCTGCCATGCTCCCAACCGCTCCTGCGGTGATCAACGCGGTATCACGCGCCATCGGAGCCCGCCTGCGCCGGATACCCGCCACCCCGCCGCGCGTGCTGAGCCAAATCCGGGGATTTCAGTATTAGCCTGATCTTGTCTCACAAGTCCCTAGATATTGGGGAATGTGATTTCTGTTATTAATTTGCATCCCAAGTTTTTAATTTATATAATGGATATGCATCTTCTCCGGGCTGGTGTTCATGTACGCTAATGTCCCTAGATGCTGAACGCTTGTTGCTACCTTGAACATATCCTAACACTTAGCAAGCCATCGGGGTAATTAGGCTCTCATTTTTATATCCGCTCAACAACCGGTCAACAGCACCAGGTAATTCGCGCCCGGCTCTAAGCGCCGGGTTCATCGGGTAAACTTTTACTCGCCTTATCCAGGAGGTGGAATGAGCTTAGATATTTACCGCCGCATGACCCTATTTTTCCCCATGCTGATATTGCCGCTCTCAAGCTGTGCTGGCTCAATTTCTCCCCAGCCTACCCCGACGAACCCTGTAGGACTGGGAGGAGGCGAACAGGACGAGGAGGCCAGATTGTATATAAATTTCACCGTCGAACCAGAGGTCGCTTCTGACCTTTTATCACCGCAACCACGCGGCCAGGCTGCCCGGGAGATCCTGGATATCGCTTCGAGCCATGGATTAACCGTCGAGCAGCTCCACCCAGGCATCGATGACCCGTTGATGTCCAGGAATTTCTTTATCGCCGTACCGGACCAGGAAACTGCCCAGGCGATCGTCTCGCGCTTGCAAGGATTGCAGGGGGTTGAGAGCGCATATTTTACACCACCCGGTGAGCCGCCAGGCGAATCCCCAGGTGGAGCGCCGTTCTAGCTTTCAATATTCTGTTTTCTAGATTTTGTTGGTTGTCGAGGAGGTAAACAAATGCCCAGCAAGAAAAAACCACCCCAGGAGTCGAACGATCAGTTCACTCCTCCCGCTTCCCAATCCTCACCCCGCGAGCTGGTGGTGATGATGAAATCCGAGATCGAAGTCGAGTTGACCCCCAGCGGCATGCTTTCATTTGCTGCCGGAGAGGAAGTCCCTCCCATCTCAGCCGTATTATCTGCGGCGGGCGCTAAGCTACGACCGCTCTTCGAACCGGTCCCCGGGGAGCCCTCTCCGTTTAGCTTCTCGGGACCGCAAATCTTGCCTGCTGAAGAGGAAGGGGATACCCAGACCGCCGAGGACAGCCAGTTGGAAGCCGAAATGTCCTTGTTTTTCCATGTAGAGGCGCCTGAAGAACAGCTGGATCAATTGGCAGCTGAATTAATAAAGCAGCCGGAGGTGGAGACTGCCTATGTCAAGCCGCCAGCCGAAGCCCCGGTTGCTCCACCGCCCGCTGTCCCTGAGAAGGAAGGCGTTTCCGACTTAATCATCCGTGACATTGTGCTCCCAGTCCTGACTCCGGATTTCATCGCCCGGCAAGGCTACCTGGAGCCCGCTCCGGAGGGGGTGGATGCGCGTTATGCCTGGACCCTGGCAGGTGGCCGGGGCTCCAATGTGCGCGTCATCGACCTGGAATGGGGCTGGCAATTCACCCATGAAGACCTGGTACAGAACCAGGGCGGCGTGATCGGCGGGACCAATTCCGCGGATAACAACCATGGCACGGCCGTGATCGGCGAGATCGGCGGGGATGCCAACACCTTCGGGGTCACGGGCATCAGCCCGGATGCGATTGTTTCGGCGGTGGCCTTTTCGATGCCGACCGCTACTGCCATCCGCATGGCTGCCGACAACCTGCGCCCGGGAGATATCATGCTGCTGGAGATCCACCGGGCCGGCCCGCGCTTCAACTTCCAACCCCGGCAGGACCAGCAGGGCTACGTGGCGATCGAGTGGTGGCCCGACGATTACCTGGCCATCCGCTACGCTGTCAACCGGGGTGTTATCGTGGTCGAGGCAGCCGGCAACGGGCGGGAGAACCTGGATGACGCCATCTATAACACCAATCCCGCCGCTCCATTCGGCCCTTTCCCATCCTGGTGGAGGAACCCCTACAGGCGTAACCAGCTCGACTCGGGCGCCATCGTCGTGGGCGCTGGCGCTCCCCCGCCTGGCACACACGGGCGGAATCATGGTCCAGACCGCTCCCGCCTGGCGTTCTCGAACTTCGGCGCTCTGGTAGACGCCCAGGGATGGGGCCGGGAGGTAACCACCACCGGTTATGGTGACCTTTGGCGCGACCCGAACGATATCAATAACCGTCGCCGTTGGTATACGGATGTCTTCAGCGGCACCTCCAGCGCCTCGCCTATCGTGACTGCCTCTTTGGCATGCGTGCAGGGAGTGCTGCGCTCGCGCGGTCGCATCCCGCTCAACCCGGCCCGTGCGAGGGAGCTGCTGCGTGCGACCGGCTCTCCCCAAACCGACGCTCCGGGGAATCCGCCTGCCGAGCCGGCCCGCCCGCGCACGCAACGCATCGGCAACCGGCCCAACCTGCGCCAGCTGGTCGCGGCCGCATTGGAAACCCGCAACTGGATTGGCGTCCAGTTCACAGGTGAGGTCCCCGCCAACCAGACCCGGCGCTGGTTTACCCATAGCTGGCCTGCCCACTGGCACGTTGTATGGACGGTCGTTCCAACCAGTCCGGTTTCGGGTGCGCCACAGATCGAGTGGAAAGTACAGGTCGAGCGGGCTAGCGACTCCCGCATCACCTATTGGATCAGTATCACCAATCTGACCGGCACGCCGGTGAATATCGAAGCGCGCTACGCGGTCCTGGGTTGGTAGCAGGAGGTACAGGCATGCGAATCATAATCGAAGTTGAACCGGGCGCTTCCCAGGCTGTGGTCGAGACGGAGACCGCCGCTCTGGGAACCGAGCAGCCCCAGGCCATCGACGGCGGCCCTCCCCCGCAGTACCTGTTGGACGCCCTGAGTGAGGCTGCTGGTGGAGCCACTGCTGAGGACAGCGATGTAGGAACGATTTCCAAAGACGATCAGGCCCAGGACGCCGGAGGCGTTCCCGAGTGGTTGGTGGATTCCGTCGAGTCAGCTCAACGAATAGAATCCGCCCGATAAGGATTTCGGATGGCATTATCGATGAAAGTGACCTATAAATTGGCGCATTGGAGGTGGAATTGCTGACCGGCTCGGTGTCTGTAGCCCTAGATGAGAACCGCGCAAACGGGATGGTGGTCTTTTCTACTATCGAGGACGTATCTCCGGAAGAGCTCGAGCGGCGTGCAGCTGCCTTGCAGAGATGAACATCTTTTCGTAAAAACGAACAGCATGCCCGTGTGCACTCGCAGGGTGGCATGCTGTTTCGTTTTAATAATGAACCGGGCAAGAATACTCCAGGGTGCATGAATAAAGTCACTTGACCCCCTGGTAGGCAAGGACTAAAATAAGGTCAGGATGGATGATCAAACATGTCAGACAACATCCGCTGCCAGGGGGTATCTCGCTTCCTATTACCCTACAAATCTTCAGATAAACTTATCTTCCCACCCATCAGGAGATCTTCATGACTGACTTTCTTTTCCGCGGTAGCATCGCCGAGCTAGATCCGGATTTGGATCAGCTGATCCAGTACGAGACAGAACGGCAGTACCGCAAAATTATCCTGATCCCCAGCGAAAGCAGTGCGCCGGAAGCCGTCCGGCAGGCATTGGGATCGGTTTTCCAGAACCTGTACGCCGAGGGTTACCCGGATGAGGACACGCGTTGGATGAGCGAAGCCGATATCCTGGATTATCCTGCTCGCCTAGGGCACTACCGGCGCTATTCTGACCCTCGTTATTATAAGGGTGTCGAATACGCCGACATCCTGGAGGCGCTTGCCCGCCGGCGCTGCGCGGAGGTATTTGCCACTCCAGAGGTCCCGGCGGACGAACTGTACGTCAACGTGCAGGCTCTGTCGGGTGCGCCTGCTAACAACGCCGTCTACAACGCTTTGATCTCTCCCGGCGACACGATCCTGGGAATGGACCTGTTGCACGGGGGTCACCTCACCCACGGCTCGCCCGTGAACCGCTCCGGCAAGCTCTACAACGCCGTTCACTACACCGTTGATCCACAAACAGAGAAGATCGATTACGATGCGGTAGAAACCCTGGCGCTCGAGCACCACCCGAAGATCATCATCGCCGGGTATTCTTCCTATCCCTGGTCTGTGGATTGGGCGCGCTTCAAGGCTATCGCCAAGAGCGCGGGCGCTTACCTGCTGGCGGATATCGCCCATGTCGCCGGCCTGGTGGCAGCCGGCGTATACCCAACACCGGTTGGCTACGCAGATATCATCACTTTCACCACGCATAAATCCCTGTGCGGGCCGCGCGGCGCCTGCATTATCACCCGTGATGCAAGCCTGGCAAAGAAGATCGACAGGGGGGTTTTCCCCGGCGAACAGGGCGGCCCGCATATGCACGCCGTCGCCGGGATGGCAGTGGCCTTCAAGATGGCCAAGACGAGCCAGTTCCGTGAATACCAGCGCCAGGTGGTGCTTAATTGCACCGCCTTCACCGAGCGCTTGCAAGCGCGAGGCCTGCGCATCCCCTACGGCGGCACCGACACCCACCTGATGAACCTGGATTGTAATAGCGTCAAAGGCTCAGACGGGACGCCTCTCTCCGGCGACCAGGCGGCCCGTATCCTGGACCTGGCAGGAATCGTTGTGAACCGCAATACCATCCCAGGCGACGCCTCCGCGGCTAACCCTGCCGGCATTCGCATGGGCACACCCTGGATCACCCAGCGCGGTTTCAAAGAGGCCGAGATGCGCCAATTGGCCGATATCATCGCCGACCTGCTCCAATCCGTGATGCCTTATTCGATTGGCGGGCGGAAAGGCCAACTGCAACGCGCCAAGGTGGATTTCACAGTCCTGGAAAATGCCAAGCTGCGCGTGCGTGACCTGGCGATGGCAGCGGGGATCGATTACGAGCCAGGCCATGCGACCTACCCGCATTTCTGGTATACCGATGATGCTATTGGGAACGGAGAGGCAGCCGCCCTGGAGCTACGGGGAGACGATGTACGCACCTTCGTTAATTACGCTTTCAGTAGCAGCGCAGAATCGTTGAGTCCGGGCGCGAGCCAGGCCACCCGCCTGTGCACTCCCCAAGGCTTCCTGGATGGCGTCCTGGCTTGTCTCGACCCGCGCGTTTACCAGTTCGTGCTTCCTGCCGGTAAAGCCGCCCTGGCTGCCGCCTGGCTGCGAGCTTTGTCGGATGGCTACGTGGCATTCGACGACGACCTGCAACGTAAGCTGCCTGGCCCGGTTAGCGTCGCGGGAGCGACTCCCTCTGCGCCTGCCGCGCTGGAGGGCAACCCGTTGGGCGAACGCAAGCCCTATTACATCGGAATCCAGCCCCAAGATGGCGCCGGCGACCCCTTACCCGAATTCCAGTGGCCAGAGATAGAAGCTCCCTTGCGCCGTACACCCGTTTACGATACCCACGCCCGCCTGGGTGCAAAGATCATCCCCTTTGCGGGCTGGGAAATGCCGGTCTGGTACACCTCCGTGATGGAAGAGCACCTGGCTGTACGGAAAGCCGCCGGGCTGTTCGATGTGGCCCATATGGGCGTCTACCAGGCCGAAGGTCCGGATGCAGGCGTCTTCCTGGATAGCGTAGTCGGGAACGATGTCAGTGGGCTTGCAGTTGGCGAATCCCTGTACACACATTTCCTGACCCCTGGCGCCCAGGTCATCGATGACCTGCTGGTTTACCGCCGGGGCGCCGAGAAGTTCCTGGTGGTCGTGAATGCTTCCAACGACGACAAAGACTGGGCCTGGTTGAATGCAGTGAAAGACGGGCAGGTAAAGGTAGACCTGGAGCGTCCGTGGGCGCAGGCCTTTGGGCGAGGCGTACAGCTGCGCAATCTTCGTGACCCGAAAGAAGGCGCCGATATGCGCGTGGATATCGCGCTGCAGGGCCCACGTTCACGGGATATCTTGCTGGCTCTGGGCTGCGATGATGGGACTATGCGCCAGATAAAGGCTTTGAAGCGCACTCAGCTATGCGACGCTGTGGTGGGTGGTTTCGACCTGGTCGTTTCCCGTACCGGTTATACCGGTGAGCGCATGGCCTTCGAATTATTTGTGCACCCCGACCGGGCCGATGAGTTGTTCAACGCCTTGCTCAAGGCCGGCGAGCCCTTCGGGCTAAAGCCCTGCGGGCTGGGAGCGCGCGACTCCCTGCGCACAGAAGCTGGCTTACCGCTCTACGGGCACGAAATGGGTGGCGAGCATAGCCTGGGCGTTGGCGAAGGCGGCTTCGGCGCCTACGTGAAGACCTATAAACCCTGGTTCATCGGGCGGCAGGCTTTCTTGGAGAGAGAAGCAGCTCGCAAGAGCGAGGTGGTGCGCTTCCGCTTCACAGAAAAAGGCGTTCGCATGGCCCATCCAGCTGATCCTGTCATGGATAAGCGCGGCCGTGTGGTGGGCTGGGTCACCAGCTGCGCCGTAGATAGTGATGGCTATCTTACAGGGCAGGCCTATATCGACCTCAAGAACTCGGTCGAGGGCACTCCGCTTTACGTTTACCAATCTGCTCCCAAAGAGGCCGGCAAGCCTCCCTCGGAGCTCAAGCCAGGCGACCGGGGCCTATTACCCACCCTGGCTTTGGTCGTGAGCCGGTTCAAGAAGTAGTGGCAGACTCCCGCAGGCTTGCAGATTACCTGCGGGAGTTTTGACGAAACCTATCCCTAATCCACCTTCATATTTTGCTAGAGAA
>CAZAQS010000048.1:0-2163 GCA_964486825.1 uncultured Anaerolineaceae bacterium
CAAGCTACGAAATGGTCTTCACTTACCTCTACCATGGGTGGTACTTCACGGGTACAGATTTCTGTGGCATAAGGGCAGCGGGGATGGAAGCGGCAGCCGGAAGGAGGGTGAAGCAAGTCAGGCGGCTCACCAGGTAGGACCGCTAATTCGCGTTTAGGGCCGACAATGCTGGGAAAAGCGGACATTAAACCGTATGTGTAAGGGTGCTGAGGGTTCTTGAAGATCTGCTCGGAGCTTCCGATCTCGACCAGGCGCCCGGCGTACATGACACCGATCCGGTCACTTACCTCGGCAATCACAGCGATATCGTGGGAGATATAAATCATGCTCATGCCAAGTTTCTTCTGAAGAGCGGTCATCTCGCGTAACAGGTTGTCCTGTACGATCACATCCAGGGCTGTCGTAGGCTCGTCGGCTATGATCAGCTCCGGTTTGCAAGACAGCGCCATGGCAATTACGGCGCGCTGGCGCATACCACCGCTGTATTCGTGGGGATAGCGATCGAGCATCTTCGGCTCCAGGCCTACAAGCTCGAAGAGCTCGGTGATCTCCTGGCGGGCCTGTTGGTTCGTCTGGACACGCCCGTGATTTTCCATGGCTTCGATGATCTGGTCGCCTACTCTGTAAACCGGATTCAGAGCATTCATGGCAGCTTGAAAAACCATCGAAATGCGGTTCCAGCGGACCTTGCGCATCTGGTCTTCTTTCAAAGGCACCAGGTCCATGCCATCCAGGTAGATATGCCCGCCTTTGATGACTCCGTTATCCGGTAGAAGCCTGAGTAGAGTCGTGGCTACGGAGGTCTTTCCGCAGCCGGATTCGCCTACCAATCCCAGGGCATGGCCCTTCTTGAGCTCGAAGGACACATCGTCAACAGCCGACACATCCCCAGCCCGGGTGGTGTAGTGCATTGTCAAATTCTCAACCTTCAACACGTTCTCGGTCAAAGTGTTACTCCTCTTCTTCTAGCAGCAGCCGGCATCTACCGGTCTACTGGAATTAATTCTATCTACTAAATGAGTCCTAGAAATGACGGACAAATTGATATCACCGCCTGCGTAGGCGGGGGTTCACGATCTCGTCCAAAGCACGGCCGACAAGGTAGAAAGCTGCACATAGGAAGGTGATGGCCAGGCTAGCTGGGAAGATCAGCCACCACTTGTTGATATCCAGCAGGTAGCCTGAATAGGATGTGGTATAGATCATCAAGCCCCATGACATGCGGATGTTGAGCAGTCCAAAGAAGGATAGCACTGCTTCAATGGCGATAGCAGTAGTGACCGTAAACATCATATAAAGGAAAGAAAGCGGCAGCAAGTTGGGAATGATATGGCGCAGGATGATATGGCCGTTACCGCCGCCAGCCACGCGGGCTGCCTCAATATAGGTGCGCACCTTGATCGTCAGGGCTTGCGATTTAATGATAATGGTGGCGCCCCCCAAACCACTCAGTAGACCGATGATCACGGCTAAATGAATCATCTCGAGATTGATCATTGAGCCCAACACGATCAGGATCGTAATTGTAGGGGTCATGATGATCAGATCGGCCATGCGCATGAAGATGGTATCCACAATCCCACCGTAATAAGCAGAAAACGCCCCTACAGAAGTAGCAATGACTGTCGTTACGAGTGCAGCCACCATGCCAAGGATAAAGGCTGTGCGGGTGCCAAACATGAGCTGGCTGAGGATGTCTCGCCCAAGCGGGTCTGTGCCCAGCCAGTGAGTGGGTGAGGGAGGGGAGGGGTGGAAGGGAATGCTGGTATCATAACCCCCAATTGGGTTATAGATATTGCGATCCCAAACCGTGTCCAACAAGATTGGGTGAATGAAGGCCATGACGGCGAAGATGACGATGATGGCCAGCCCAACCAACCCAATTGGGTTTTCTGCGAAGAGCGCAAAATTGGTCTTGATGCTGCGCCATAGCAACCGCATACGCACCTGCCAGAGTGGAGTCTCCAAAATCGGTCGTCCTCCGGGGACAGGAGCGTTGTAATCACCAGAAAATGAAGTGGATTTTGATGCGTCAGCCATAATTTTATTTCGACTTCTCCTGAAAGGCTACCGGTCGTTCGAGCTCCAACCCGGCGGCAGGATTGATATAAAGCTTAAGAATAACGAATGCGCGGATCCAGGTATGCGTAGAGGATATCAGCG
>CAZAQS010000048.1:2173-23407 GCA_964486825.1 uncultured Anaerolineaceae bacterium
CGATCAGGTGACCAGTCAGGGCCAACGCGCCAGTGAAGACAAGCGCACCGATGACCATTGGGATATCCTGTACCTGGGCTGCGTTGAGCAAGGTGAGCCCCATACCGGGCCAGGAAAAAATGGTCTCGGTGATGACGCCACCATCCAGTACGAAGGCCAGCGCAAGCACAAAAGAGGTCGCGACAGGCAGCATAGCATTTCTCGCGGCATGTTTATCCCGAACGACTTTTTCTTTAAGGCCTTTAGCTCGGGCGGCCATGATATAGTCTTCACGCAAGGTTTCCAGCATACTGTTCCTGGTGAGAAGCATCACGCCGGCAAAATTGACCATGGCCAGCGTCATGATGGGCAATACCAGGTGGCGAAGAATGTCAACTGCGTAGCGGGCGACACCGGTAGAATTCCAATATATGAACACACCTGCCAGGACAACCAATAATCCGATCCAGGCTGCGGGGCCTCGTTTGGAGGGATCTAAGCGCCGGGCGATGGTGAGAATGGTCAGTAGGACAACCGAGGCAATGAACGCTGTCAATATGATGCGGTGGAAAACAAAGTTGGCGTCCACCGGCGCCCTGCGCCACAGGACCGGGTCTATGAACTTACCTAAAGGAAAGATACCAAGAGTGAAGGAGAAGAACCATATCATCATCAGGCCGAACCACGGCAGGAAGACCGTATAAAGGCCTACACCTCCAATCGTTGTTGCATACTCGAGGAAACCACCCCGCTTCCAGGCCAGGATCTTTCCAACCATAAAGCCGATATAGTAGGATAATGTCGTTGCGGTCAGGAACAATAATATGGTGCGGGGGGCACGTTCGATAATGATATCCAGAACTGGGCGAGGGTAGTTGGAGAAAGATACGCCCAGGTCACCTTGAGCTGCGTTACGGAGCCAGATGAAATAGCGCACATGGACGGGCTGGTCGAGGCCCAGGCTGGCGCGCAACGCCTGGCGTTGGGAGGGCGTCAGGCGGGGATCGGAGGCATAGATATTGCCAAAATCACCCGGCTGTGCATCCATCAAGAAATAGACAGCTGTGAGGAATAAGAAAAACGTGAGAATATTCTGTAAAATACGCCGGGTGATAAAACGTCTCATATGTTTAGTCTCCGCCTACTTTCTATTAGGCATTATCTCTTACAAGATACTATGATTGTAGCACCGTTGTTGCGTATAGTTATAACTTTCATTGATTATTAATTTCCCGGAAGCGGTTTGTCCGCTTCCGGGAAATTTGGAAATATTTATTTGGTTGTTACCTAAGTTGGACAAAGGACTGCATATCCTGCGGAATTTGGTGAGAGTACTGCAATCCACTCAACTGCTCTTCCCAAGGGTATTCAACGCTACCACTACGGTAAGCCTCGATGATACCGGTGTCGAAGAGCAGCACATACGGAACCTCGTTACCGAGGATGATCTGAAGCTCGTCGGCAATCTCCTTGCAGGCATCAATGCCTTCGCATTCAAGGAGGGCTCGTCCGGCTTCTTCAAACTCCGGATTGACGTAGCCACCGGCATTGTTGCCATCCAGAGCGGCCTGTTCTTCAGAGAAGAAGTCAAACAAGAAGTCTGGGAAGATGCTCAGGCTCCAGCCCAGGATCCAGAAATCGAAGTCTTGCTCGGTGAAGATCTTGGGAACGATGACGTTAAAGCCAGCCAGTTCTGCATTCAAGGGGATGCCGACCTCGTTCAACCAGGTCTCGATCCAGATGGCGAAGGTCGAGCGCAGCGGGTCATAGCCGGCCGAAGGCGCCAACATGTTGAGTGGCGGTACGGGCTGCCCGTTGGGCATGACCAGTCGCCCGCCGGGGACTACCTGGCGGTTTTCCTCATCCCAGGTCGGGATAGCATCGCCTTCCCAGGAATAGCCGGCGTTCTGCAGGATCTCGACAGCCAGGTTGGTGCGTTGCTCACGGGTCAGGCCACGCCCAAGTTGAGGAGCCTCATCCGAGAACCAGGTTGCATTGCCTTCCGGAACGAATGCGTAAAGCGGGAAGGCCACACCTTGCAGGATGGTGTCAGTAACGAATTCCTTGTCGATCAAGATGGCCACAGCCTGGCGGAAGGAGCAGTCGTTCATCGGCATGCGGCGGTGGTTGAAGCCCATGTAGCGGAAGCCGTTGACCGAGTTCTCGAGCACTGTTAAATCTGGGGTGCCCCGAACCTGGTCGGCCAGGCCGCGCTGCAAGCCCAGGGGATTAAGCAGGAAGTCCACATCACCCTGGCGCAGGGCCAGAATAGCTGTATCCTGCGAGCCATAGATGGAGTAAACGGTTGCCTCGACATATGGGCCGATAGTGTAGACTGCCTCGGGCTCGCCACTGGGCTCACCGATGACAACGCCTTCGCTGTCCCGGTAAGCGCCGTCGGCCCATTGCTCAACAGTCACGCCAGAGGCGAAGTAGTCCGGGTTAGCGACCACTTCCAGGGAAGCGCCTGGTTCCCAGTTCCCGAAAAGGAAGGGGCCTAGGTCAGGCTCACCGACTGGATCGTGAGAAAACAGGACATCGCGAGCCTCAGCCTGAGCTGCAGCCAGATCTTCTTCGGATGGATCTGCGCCAAGGGCATCAATAGGAGCGCGGGCATCCTCGACGATAGGCGCCCAGTAGTGTTCGGCCAGGATCGGCGCTTGCAACACGCCATACTCGTATCGAGACAGGCCGGACTTGGTGTGGAAGACCAGCCGGGCGGTGTAGTCATCCGGTACTTCAATGCGATCGATGTAGTTGAAGTCGTACCAGGTGCTCCAGTTGCCTGAGATCAATCCAAAGTCATTGGCCACCGAAGCAGTGAAGGCGTAATCAGCGGCGGTGAAGGGCTCGCCGTCGCTCCATACAACATCCTGCCTCAGGGCGATCTCAGCCACCCATTCGTCGCCGTCCTGCTCGAGGGCAGCAGGTGTGGCATCAGCAGCAAGCTGGGGAACGAGTGTGAAGTACTTGGGAGAGAGTGTATAAAGGGATAACTTTCCGGGTAGCATATAGCTGTTCCAAACCGTGTTGTCCGGTCCATTAGCAGCCCAGAAGTTGAGCGTAGTCACATCTTCAAATGCGGCGACGATATAATCGCCTTGTGGCGTGACCTGCTGGCGGATGGCGAAGGGCGCCGAGGCAGCCGGCCGGTTGACCAGTTCGGTCTGGACCAGGCTTGCTGTACGAGCTCCACCGGTCCCGTAGGCAATCTCGGGAAGCGGCAAGCAGGCGACCAGGCCATCGGCCATGATCGGGCCTTCAGAAACAACCGGTGCCGGGGTTTCAGGGGCAGGTGTGGGGGTGATGATCACTTCCACGACCTCGCCCTCGACGATCTGAGTGACGACGATGGTTTCTACGACGCGCTCAGGGGTCGGGGTTGCAGCCGGTTGGCAGGCTGCCAGTACCATGCTGGCGATGATTAAAAGACTGAAAAGGATCAGCCCTTTCGGACGGGTATTCATTCTTAATCCTCCTTAACCGATGTAGGTTGAATTTGGTTGATCGAACTCGTATAGTTGGTCAGGGAATAACTCCCTCTGCTAGGACTAAATTGCATCACCTCCTTTCAGGTACTACCAAAAAGCCTTACCTTTCAAAGCCTGCCACACGGCGTGAGTGACAGCATTCAAAACCTGGTTGTTCAGTTAAGCTCGTATTTGCAAGGTGATAAGCCTTTTTGAGATGAAGATAGGGTTGAACAATCTTTACCCCTCGTTTTATCTGATACAACCCGATATGAATTGTCACTGTACAGACGTAGAACAGAACAATTTGAAAGTTCCGAAGGTGCTCACACAAAATACTGGACGGGCTAATTATATACCAGTTTTTAATCTGCATTGAAAAATTATCGCAGCTTGATTGTCGAGAGGAAAGTCATGTGAAAACGAGACGCCAGCATCCAGGATAGGTAAGCATGATTTTCCTGGTATTCTTCATTCTCAATCATAGAATTTAAATGATGAAACTGGCTGCCTGACTGAGTTGTCTCTTGGAAAGCAGCATGAAGCAAACGCTTTTTCCCATCCGATGGCGGCTGGAAACGTGCGTAAGATTTCTTGATCCTCCACCGGAGATATGCGTCTGGTCTATCCTCTGTGAGTCGAGGTGACATTTCCTGTGTTTCCCATGTCTTCTGCATTTATTTGTTACTGTCATAATATATACCTGGTGGAGATGAAAAAGGTTCAATTCATGCAGCCGGGGGTTGAAAATACTTATTAATCCAATGGGAGATGGTAAAATAGACACGAATACTCGTAAAAGTCCAGGCAATTGATATGGGTAATTTATCCTCCTCCAGGGGAAAAGCAGAAAGAGAGGCTGTGCATGCAAAAACCCGTAATTTTAGCTGTCGATGATGATCCACAGGTTGCAAGTGCGATCGAGAGGGATTTACGGAAACAGTATCGCAAGGATTATCGTATCCTTTCAGCGACCTCTGGGATGCAAGCACTGGAGGCGGTCCAGCAGTTGAAACAACGGAACAACCCGGTTGCACTTTTCCTCGTGGATCAGCGCATGCCGGAAATGACGGGAACGGAATTCCTGGCAGAGGCAGTCCGTTATTATCCGGATGCTCGAAAAGTCCTGCTTACGGCCTATGCTGACACTCAGGCGGCCATTACCAGCATTAACACTTTGGGGCTGGATTATTACCTGATGAAGCCCTGGGACCCACCAGAGCTGAACCTGTACCCGATCCTGGATGACCTGATAAGTGATTGGGCTGCCAGCGCACCGCTTCCATATGAGGGCATTCGGGTGGCAGGGACTTTGTGGTCTCCCCAAAGTCATGTCGTGAAAGACTTTCTTGCCAGGAACCAGATTCCTTACCAATGGTTGGATATCGAAAGTAATGGCGAAGCGAAAGCGTTGGTTGAAACAGTCAGCCAGGAACCCTTACTTCCGGTGGTCTTTTTTGAAGACGGGAGTCATCTTTCTTCTCCAACCATACGTGATCTGGCTGAGAAAGTAGGTCTATACAAGGTAGCGAGCCAACCGTTCTATGACCTCTTGATCGTTGGAGGAGGACCAGCAGGTCTGGCGGCGGCTGTGTACGGCGCTTCAGAGGGGTTACGGACATTAATGGTTGAAAAGGAAGCCACCGGGGGCCAGGCGGGGACGAGTTCGAGGATCGAGAATTACCTTGGTTTTCCAAAAGGATTGAGTGGATCGGACCTGGCCCGTAGAGCCACCATCCAGGCAAAGCGCCTGGGGGCAGAAATTATCACGGGAGATGAAGTTAACTCTATTCGTGTAGATGGCGCCTATAAGTACGCCAGGTTGGTGGGCGGGGAAGAGATCAGTTGCCATGCGATGGTGCTGGCGATGGGTGTGTCCGTCCGGCGGCTCGAAATTCCTGGCGTCGAGGGGTTAACCGGGGCGGGTATTTACTATGGCGCCGCCTTGACAGA
The DNA here is from genome assembly GCA_964486825.1 of uncultured Anaerolineaceae bacterium. Lineage (GTDB taxonomy): Bacteria > Chloroflexota > Anaerolineae > Anaerolineales > UBA4823 > CAZAQS01. The sequence continues at coordinate 7,576 of CAZAQS010000048.1, forward strand.
AGCAGCCTATTACCGGGGGCAAGATGTATTCATTGTAGGCGGTGGGAATTCGGCTGGACAGGCAGCCATGTACTTCTCCGGTTATGCAAAACGGGTATATCTTATAGTTAGATCCAGTTCGCTCGGTGTTGGAATGTCCCACTACCTGGTTGAGCAAATCAAAGCCACACCAAACATCGAAGTGAAATATAACGTAGACGTGGTGGAAGCTTTTGGCGAGAATAGGTTGGAGGCTATCTGTATTCAAAACAGGGAGACGAGTGAGTTTGAGACTGTGGCAGGAGCCGCTATGTTCATCTTCATTGGAGCGGTTCCCCGCACTGAAATCGTCGCAGGGGTGGTAGAAAGAGACCGGCCGGGTTTCATATTGACCGGAAACGACTTAATTAAAGATGGTCGGCGCCCTAGAGCTTGGACTTTGAAACGCGATCCATATTTGTTAGAAACCAGCAACCCAGGAATCTTTGCAGCCGGGGACGTAAGGCATGGCTCTGTGAAGCGGGTAGCCTCTGCCGTTGGAGAAGGAGCAGTTACGATAGCCCTGGTTCACCAGTATCTCAAAACTGTCTGATTCTTTTTATTGGAAGATATGTACAACTTCTTAAAACAAGTCCCTTTATTCAAAGGCCTCGCAGATGAGGACCTGTTCATGCTTTGTGATATGACTGGAGAAGTGCACCTGGAAGAGGGGGAAATCCTTTTTACAGAAGGCAGCATGGGTGAGCGCGCCTATGTGATTCAAGAAGGAGAAATTGAGATCTACAAGCTTGTGGGAAACCGGGAGGTCCTTCTAGCGGTAAGGGGCCCAGGAGAGGTGATTGGGGAGATGTCCCTTCTGGATGCGGTACCTAGAAACGCAAGTGGACGAGCTCACAGCAAGAGCAAGTTGGTCGCCATTACGCATGACCAACTTGATCGCCTGTTGAAAACAAGCCCGTCTGCCGCGATCACGATGCTACACACGATTACGGAGCGGCTGAAATCGTCTGAGCTATTGCTCCAACAAAGCGAGAAAATGGCGCAATTGGGTATGCTTACGGCTGGAATTGCACACGAGATCAATAACCCGGTAGCAGCCGTACAACGCGGAGCTGCCCAATTGAACGATCTGATCAATCGAGTACAGCAGGCCCAGATGCGATTGGGAGAGGTGGGCCTGACGGGAGGACAATGGGTGCAGATATATAACCTGTACTCCGAAAAGAAAGAGAATAAAACTGCTACAGGATATTTGAATTTAATGGAACGCAGTGACAGAGAAGGCGAGCTGGCAGATTGGTTGGAAGACCAGGGCATTGACAATGCCTGGGATCTTGCTCCTGCCCTGCTCGGGATGAACTTAACTGTAAGTGATTTGACGGATCTGGTAAGTCATTTATCCCCCCAACAACTTCAATACGGTTTGTCCTGGATGGCTGCGCAGACAGAGATGGATGCACTGCTGGCCGAGATCCATATGAGCGCAGGTCGGATTGCCGATATCGTCAAGGCCTTAAAATCTTACGTCTATTTGGACCAGGGTCCAACCCAAAGGGTGGATATCCACGAGGGATTGGAAAATACCCTGGTGATCTTACGCAGCAAATTGGGTCCTGGAATCAAGATTACCAGGGATTACGCCAATGACCTTCCCCAAATCGAGGCTTATGGAAGCGAGTTAAACCAGGTATTTACGAATATTATCTCCAATGCTGGCGAAGCGATGGGAGAAGAAGGGGAACTCATTTTGCGTACAGGGCGGGAGAACGGCTGGATCTATGTCGAAATCCAGGATACTGGACCTGGTATCCCCGAAGAGATCCAGGCAAAGATCTTTAGTCCTTTCTTTACTACCAAGCCGGTTGGCAAAGGAACCGGCCTGGGCTTGAATATCAGCTACAACATCATCCAAAAGCACGGTGGTGAAATCCGAGTTTTTTCAAGGCCCGGAAAGACATGTTTCCAGATCCTGCTCCCAACTAAACAGAAGAAATCTAAACCAAACCCTGCCCCACTGGTTGGTTCGATTGGATCTGACACGACCAGAGAGTGAGCGTAGCTCTTCCTCGTTTCAAGGAGCTAATTCGATTTCTACACTTGTCCGGTGCACGTCCCCTCCGAAGGCGGGAGATATATCTCGTACCAGGATCCTCCCGGGGCCGCTACTGGTGACCTGGTAAGGCACCTGGGCTGAGAAATGGCCGGGTTGGCCCAAATCTGGCGCTTCCACCAGGATGGGCATGCTCCCTACAACCATTCCATTTTCATCTTGTACTTCGATAACCAGGGTTTGCTCAAAGCTTGCCCAGCCATAACCACGGACATGGGCCAGCCCGCCTTGTATACGGTCTCGGACGGATGGTTGAAAGATGGTTATTTGCTCAGGTCCTGGCTCCAACCGGTGAATCTGGGCAGGGCCATTCTCAGCAATCGTAATTCCCACTGATGAAAGATGGGTGATCTCGCCATCGCGGGCGCTTTGCTCGAATACCTGGATAAAGGCTTGCTGTTCGCCGGAGATATTAAATTCGAGTGCTAGTTCGAAAGGTCCTCGTTGACCGAGCTCTGACCGTATCATCGTAGGCTGGAAGGCTAATTGCGAACCATCCTCCAGTAACAGACGCACGACCAGGGTTTGCTCAAAGGTTGAATCGGCTATCCCGGAAACTAACAACGGACTGATTGCCCGCGAGCCAGGGGCAGGCTCGAGGATCATGATCTTTTCATTTTGGAGCGTGACTTCCAACGGGGTGGGTGTAGCAGCGGGTAAAGGCAGGCTCGGGGTAACAGAAGGAGGTTCAATTGGTGAACCCTGGCATCCCATACTAAGAATGGATAGGATTAGAACTGTAATTGTAAGATAACTGCTTTTCATAATTTACTCCTCCATGATCTATTATATATACCGTTATAAAATTTTCGATCCCGTCTACTGTTCCTTGTAAGATTTTCTAGGAATAGAATGAAACTAAGGGGAATCCCTATATGAAAAATAGGATTTTCCCCTATTGAGCATCCCTTAATCATCATATTAAACTGTATTAATAAGACGAGAAATGATAGTCCAGAGTTCCATGTGATGTCAACGGGGGATGAAGTCAGTACTCCTCTGTTATTGAAAAGGAGATGTAATGGAAAGAAGAAGTATTATTCTGTCAATATTGATCTTACTGGCCTTGCTGATTTCTGCTTGCCAGCCAGACGATGTAACACCGACACCCGTGCAGCCAGTAGAGCCTGTTGAGACTCCAGATGAGCCAGGTATTCCAGTGACAGGAGAGGAGTGGATAAACCAGGGAGAGAGCATTTATGCCCCCCAATGTGCAACTTGTCATGGAGTAAATGGAGAAGGAATGGAACCACAGTTCCCGGCCCTTGACGGAAACCCGGAGGTCCTCTCCACGGATCCAGTCCCGGTCATTGATGTAGTGTTACACGGAAGGGGGGCGATGCCTGCTTTCGGAAACCAACTAACGGACGAAGAGATTGCCCAGGTGGTATCTTATATCCGTAATGCCTGGATGAATGACGCCTCTATCGTTACTGAAGAGGAGGTTGCGGGGCTCAGGTAAGAGGATAGATTACGAGAACAACTACGCTGGCAAGAAAACCATATCCTCTTGCCAGCGCTTCGTTTGTTTAGGGCTATTATCTCAGGCGTTATCCCTTTTGAGCTCAGCGATATATGGCAGGGTGCGGTGTCGATCAGCAAAATCCAAACCATACCCTACCACCCAAACATCTGGAATCTCGAAGCCAATATATTCCAGGGGTACTTCGATATTATCTCTCACCTTGTGCAGCAGGACGCAGGTGCGGATGGAGGCGGGATTGCGACCTTTGAGGATCTTGTGCAGGTAACTCAAGGTATTTCCTGTATCTACGATATCTTCCACGATGAGGACATGCTGTCCTTCAATGGGCTCGCGTAGATCCATGAGGATGCGGACCGCGCCGGTCATGGTGGTCTTTCCATAGCTTGAAAGGGCCATGAAATCGACAGTATGGGGGATTTCGAGATGGCGTGTTAAATCTGCCAAGAAAATGAAGGCTCCTTTAAGGATCCCGATGATGTACAGGCGATCATCTTCCTGGTAGTCCCTGCTAATGATCCTGGAAAGCTCGGCGACCCGCTCCTCGATCTCTTCTGGGGAAATCAGAACGCGCGCCAGGTCCGGATGAAGCTTGGTCATGATATTTTCTCCATGGGGGGATAAAGGATGGACGAAAGGATTATACCCTATACACCACCTGGCCTCCCAGGACAGTCATCCTGACCTGGGCGCCAGCAATTTCTTTAGGTTCAATATTGAAAATGTCGCGATCCACAACCACCAGGTCCCCCAGTTTTCCTGGCGTCAGGCTACCTTGATCCTTTACCCTGCCCGCCGTTATGGCCGGTCCCATGGTGTATCCCCACACCGCCTCTGCTACGCTAAGTCTCTGTGCAGGATACCAGCCTCCGGCTGGTTGTTGATCCCTATTCTGTCTGGTGACGGCAGCATGGATACCATAGAAGGGGTTAGGATCCGCCACCGGGCAGTCTGAGCCTAGCGCCAGCGTGATGCCTGCCTCCAACATATCTTTGAAAACGTAACAGTATCGGCTCTGCTCACCAACACTTTGTTCGAGCATGGGCATGTCGTCGGTGGCATGGATTGGTTGGACAGATGCAATCACACCCAGGCGGGATAAGCGGGACAAATCCTCTGGGCGGATGTTTTGGACGTGTTCGATCCGGTGCGGGGCACTCGGACGGAGACCTCTTGCTTCGGGCTGCCGAAGTACCTCCTCAAAGACACCAATCAGCTCTCGGTTAGCCCGATCGCCAATGGCGTGGATAGCTACCGCCAATCCAGCGCAATCTGCCTGATATACAGCCTCTGCAATTTCATTCATTGGCGTGAGCGCCATTCCTGTATGGCCCACATCTTGATATGGCTCTAACATCCAGGCAGTTCGGGCGCCTTGTGAACCATCGGAGAATAATTTGATATGCCCAACTCGCAAGAAGTCGTCGCCAAAACCAGTCCGTAACCCAAGAGCAATGGCATGCTCGAGTCGCTCGTAAGGGATATGCATCCACAATCGTAAAGAAAGCTCTTCATTGTCGCGCAAGCGCTGGTAGGCCTTGAAAGCTCGGGCGCCTTCTGGACCACCCATAATTCGGAAGTCATGCAGGGCGGTTAATCCAAGCTTATGCAAGGCGGGAAAAGCATCCCGCATAGCCTGGAGAGTTTCCTCTTCTCCAGGTAAGGGGATCTTGTTGGACACCAGGTTGATCGCCAGCTCTCGCAATATTCCAGTAGGTTTTCCAGAGGTATCACGATCGATCACACCTCCTGGCGGGTTGGGGGTAGAGGCGGTGATCCCGGACAGCTCGAGGGCTTTGGAATTGACCACGGCGAGATGGAGATCGCTCCGCCACAAGATGCAGGGATGATTTGGCACGGATTTGTCGAGGTCTTCGAGGCCTGGAAGCCTGGGGTCTGACCAGAGTGTCTCATTCCAGCCTTGTCCGAGGATCCATTTCCCACTGAGATTTGAACTGGCTGCCTGTGAGAGCTGTTTCTGGATTTCATGAAGAGAACTTGCGCTGGCTAAAGAAAGGTTTCTCCTTGAAAAAGACCAATCATAAAAGTGAAAGTGGGCATCCGTAAGACCTGGGAGAGCAAGCTGGCCTTCCAGGTCTACGAATTCTGCCTTCTGGCTGGCTGCTCGAATATCGTTTTCGCTACCGATAGCGGCGGTACGACCGTTGCGAAATAAGATTGCAGAGGCGTTTGGTACCAAGGGATCCTGAGTGTAGATATTGCCATTGATCAATGCTAGTTCTTTCATAATATGTTCCTAAATGAGAATGATTTTGCTGGATTATCGAAATCAGATACTTCGCACCTGGCTTTCATGAGTTATAACAATCGTAACACTCACAGCCTCTACGAGCAAGTTTAATAATCCTCAAAATGTCTTTGCTAGATTCGAAATTGTGAAACCTGGCTGGCGAATATACCTGAATTTGAGTAATTTTGACGTATTTGATAAAGGGTTTTCGTTCCTCAAAGATAGAGTTGATGCTAAAATATTGTAAGAACTATAAACCATATAAAAGGAAGCCAAAAATGAATAAAAAAGGAAGGCAGCGAAATAAATTGCGTGCCTTTGCTGGGGGAGGCATGTTCCTGGGTGCAGCCTTTGGTATCCTGTTCGGAATGCTGTTGTTTGATGATCCCTGGACAGGCCCGATCGTGGGCGCGGGGATTGGCTTGATCACCGGTGCAGCAGCCGAAATTTTCAGTTGGCGTTCAAAAAAGCATGTGTGATAGGGGAAGGAAACGATGAGAGGATTGGTTATTTATGAATCAGCCTATGGCAATACAGAATCGGTGGCGCGGACAATTGCAGGAAGCCTGGAAAAGCATGGCTCCATAACTCTCGTGCATGCTGCGGATGCAAGGGCCATCAACGTCCATGATTCTGATTTCTTGATCATCGGATCTCCTACTCAACTTCATAAAGCCTCCCCGACTGTGAATGAGTGGCTAGACGGTCTGCCATTTGATAGCCTAAGGAATTTTCCCGTGGCTACTTTCGATACGCGCTACCAAATGCCTGCCTGGAGATCGGGCTCCGCCGCTCGGCTCCTGGCTAAGCGTGTTCAGAGATTGGGGGCTATCCTGGTTATTCCTCCTGAGAGCTTTTTTGTCACCAGAAATGAGGGCAACCTGGTACCGGGCGAATTAGAGCGTGCCCCCGTATGGGCGGATAACCTGTATAAGAAATACCTCGATTTTATTTCAACAAAAAGTTAAACGAGTTCAATACTTCCATTTCTGTACGCCAGGGATCAGATCAATTAATACCTGGTTAGGATTGGGGCAGCAATTGTCCTACCGGTAGCGATCCTGGCGATCGGCCAGGCAGCCGGCGTGATTTACTTCAATCTTGGCCTAGTCCCCGGTAAGCCCGCTCAAGAAACCTCTGGAACGGCGCTTCTTCGCAGGTTGGTAATTGATGGTTTCGGTTTCTACCTCCTCAACGGGTTTAGATGAGCTGTCTAGCTTAAACTGCATCTTGTAAAGGCGTGCGTACATGCCATTCAACGCAATGAGTTCAGCATGCGTTCCACACTCCGTAATGAAGCCTTCCTCCAAAACAGCGATACGGTGAGCATTTTGAATTGTAGAGAGACGATGAGCGATGACCAGGCTGGTGCGGTCCTGCATGAGCCGTTCGAGCGCTTCCTGGACTTGCCCTTCGCTTTCGCTGTCCAGAGAAGAAGTCGCCTCATCCATTAGAAGGATGGCAGGATCCTTGAGAATCGCTCGAGCAATGGCAATGCGTTGCCGCTGACCACCGCTCAACTTGATACCGCGCTCACCGACAATCGTTTCATACCCCTGGGGTAGTCTCTCGATAAACTCATGGGCATTAGCAGAGCGGGCAGCCTGGATAAGCTCCTGCTCGTTTGCTTCCAATTTTCCGTAAAGGATGTTTTCCCTGACTGTACCCCCAAACAATAAGGTATCTTGGGGGACGATGCCTACTTGCTTCCTCAAGCTCTTCAATTTAATCGTCCTTAAATCATAGCCGTCGACCATTACGCGACCTGAAGTGGGATCAAAGAATCGCAGGATAAGGTTTACCAGTGTAGTCTTGCCAGCCCCACTCGGCCCGACCAGCGCCAGGATTTCGCCGGGCGACACTTCAAGGGAAACCTCGGAAAGAATGCTGGTTTGCGGGTTGTCTTTGTAAGCAAAGGATACATCCTCGAAGGTGATATGGCCTTTAACTTTAGGCAGAGGGATGGCATCTGGCTGGTCCGTGATGTCGGGTTGGGTTTCCAGAAGCTCGAACAAGCGTTGGGTAGCGCCTAATGCTTCTTGCAAGCCTGTCCACAATCCACTAAATTGGCCAATCGAGCCAGCGATCGTCATCGTCAAGATCAGGAACATCAAGAGTTGTCCAGGGGTAATATTGCCAGCCAGTACTTCTTGCCCTCCATACCAGAATATCGAAACCACAGCACTAAAAGCCAGGAAGGAGATGATTGGGCCAAAAAGCGCAGACAGACGGGTTCTTTTCATAGCCAATTGGAAGGTTCTCTCAATGCTGTCTCGAAAACGATGGATTACGTAATCTTCCCGAGCGAAAGATTGGACAACCCTCACGCCTGAGATAGATTCCTCCATCACATTGGTAGCTTCCGCGAGCTGGTCCTGCACTGATCCGGATAGCCTGCGGAGTCTGCGTCCGAAGACGATAGCAAACAGCATCACAAAGGGGACCAGGGCAAACATAAACAGTGTCAGGCGCCAATTGGTCACCAGGATCAGGATAAGTGCACCTGAGAATGTCAGAACCTGAGAAAGTGCAGTTGAAATATCGCTGGTTACCAATGACCGGACTGTGGCAACATCGTTTGTAAGCCGGCTCACGATCTCTCCGGTACGCCTTTCGTTATAGAAGCTCAATGAAAGCTGCTGCAGGTGTTCGAAGAGCTTTATCCGCAGGTCTGCCATGACCCGCTCGCCGATAAAGGCCAACAGGTATGCCCGGATAAAATAAAGGAGACTTTGTGTCGCAAAAATCGCGATCAATATCAAAGTAATTTGATTTAACAGGCCAGCATCGTTCTGTTGAAAAACAGCATCGACCAGAAATTGCAAAGTATAAGGGCCAGCCAGGCCCAATATGGATCCTGCCGCGATAACAACCAGGGCCAGGTAGAGCCGGTAACGATGCGGTCTTACGAACGCAAACAAGCGCTGGAATTGCTTCAAGCTATTCAATGGATGAAAAACTTCTTTTTGTGGGCTTGTTCTGGCTTGCATCTGGCCTCGATTCAGGGGTCTTGAAAAATTTATTGTACCTCCAAACAAAGGAGGCCAGAGGATGGTCAATTATTTAGATGTGATCTTCAAAAGGTGAACAAAAATAGGAAAGGGTATCTAAAGATATTCCTATCCATAGATACCCTTTCCTATAGGCTAAAAGGATAACTCATCTTCCTGAGTAGATCCGAGCTCCATTTCCTCGATAGGCTCTGTTAGGCTGGTGTCCTTCCATGCGTTTAACCATTCGACTGCTTGATCTTGTAAAGCAGCCATCTTCGAGGCCACTTCATTACCAACGAAAAGGCTTTCTACCAACTCGTTGCTTAGGTGTTCGGGAATAAAAGCTGAGATAGGTGTTATCGGGCTTTGTGCGCCGGGTTTGCCTACGTTCAATGCTTGCCTTTCTTTCCCAAATGTCCCGATCGACATATAGAAACACCAGGCAGGTACACCAGGGGCGACTCTTTGGCGGAACGGCGAAGTTATCTTTTCCCATTTCACAAATGCGTCCAATAAATTGCGAGCCTGATAACCTTTGGCTGTTAATACAACCGGTCCCCAAGGTTTTATCTCTTTTATTCCGCTTTCATTATGAACGTCTGCCAGATAGGCAAGCACCTGAATATGCCTGCGTCCACCCTCTATATAGGTAGCGTAGCGCCTGCCCTCATGCAGCCAGGAAAGCCTCTTTCCCACCGGAGCGATGACAATGTTGCGCGTCGTGTAGGCAGCGAATTCACCCCCGTCCCGGCTGGAGATGGTCACATCTTGCCAGTTTAAGGGAAGAGGAAGTCCTTGTTGTTCAGTTATTTGTTGTAAGTCTAGGGATTTGCATGCCCATCCGCCGTAGTATAAAGCGCCACCCTGTATTTTGTAGCTAGCCTGGCCATTCAAGGCCCAAATATATACGACTGGAAAGGGTAGCTCTGCCGACTCACCGGCGTGCATCCCCAGGTCTAACTTCTTGGCGAGATTTGGATCGAGGGAAATGGTAGTCATTTTATTCTCCGTAGGCTATTTTAGGCTGGTCAGGTTATTTTTGTTGTTGTTTTATTGTTTATAGAACAAATGTACACTAAATTGATTTACTTGTCAATAGTTTTTTTTAAATTAGGGTTATCCCTTACATGGATTTAGGGATTCCACCAATAGAAGCAGGACATTAAATCTCTTAAACTAATCTATAAGTACTTCCTTAAAATGTAGATGATAGCTCTCCTCACTGGTATTTTTCAGAGATTTATCCTCCTGAAGGGGGAGGTCAAACAGAAAATCAGGCGATAGCATCCCCAAGATGCTCATTCAATAAAATAAACAGAATCGGGTATAGGGTTTACCCATTCGACGTGTAATAGGGAGGCGTTTGGTGTGAAACAAGTCGTCCGGAGTTTGTACAAGGTTGGTTATAAACGATCCGTGCCCGTACTCGTCTTGCTGGTAATTATTGCTCTTTTATCCAGTGCATGTAGTGAATGGTCAAGAGCGGCTCCAGAAGACTCTGTCTTACAGGGTGATCCTGACAGGGGCGTGCAGGCCTTTGTAGATTATGGATGCATATCCTGCCATACGATCCCTGGCGTGCCGAGGGCTCGTGGAATTGTTGGCCCTCCATTGAACTCATGGGCAAACCGATCCTACATCGCAGGGCAGTTCCCTAACTCAGAAGAAAATTTAACTTCGTGGTTGATGGCGCCACAGGCTATGTTGCCAGGGTCTGCCATGCCTGATATGGGAGTCACCTGGCAAGACGCGCGCGATATGAGCGCGTATCTATTTTCGTTAACTGGCAACCGGTAGTTGGCTATTAGGAGGAAAGATGCCTGCAGGAATAATGAGTAGAAGAGATTTCCTAAAGATCATGGGTGCAGCGGGAGGAAGTGGCGCCATCTGGAGCGCCTTGAAAGCCTGGGGGATGATGATACCTACCATGCAAAACCCACCCAGGCTGGAAGGCAGGGGTGATGGCACGCGTGTTATTATCCTGGGAGCTGGATTAGGGGGACTGGCAGCCGGCTACGAATTGATGCAATACGGTTATGATGTCACAATTTTGGAAGCCCAAAATCGAAGCGGGGGCAGAAACTGGTCCGTCCGGCAGGGGACAGAATTGACCGAGCATGGGGGCGAACGGCAGGTGTGCGAGTACGACGAAGGGCATTATGCGAATTTAGGCCCATGGCGTATCCCTTACCATCACCAATCCGTATTGTATTATTGTAAGTTGCTCAACGTTCCGATGGAAGTCTTTGTCAATTACCAGGAAGCGAGCTGGGTTTTTGTGGAAGGTGATCATGGTCCACTTTCGGGGAGACCCATCCGGGTGCGTGAGCTGCATGCGGATATGCGCGGGTATACCTCAGAGCTATTAGCCAAGGTCGCCCAAAATTCTCAACTCGATCAAGATTTAGATGATGAGGGCCTTGAGCAGCTGATCGATTACCTTGTGGCGGAAGGGGATTTGGATAGCGATAGCCTGGTTTACGATCAGTCGGCCCGCCGAGGTTATGCAGTCCCTCCGGGAGCGCTTGACCAGCCAGGAGAAGAATCGTCACCATATGGGTTGGATGAATTGCTACCTTACGCGGCAGAAATCCTCCAAGCGCATGCCGATTACCTTGGATCCGTAGCAGATCATAATTATCAGATGACGATGTTCCAACCGGTAGGGGGAATGGATCAAATCGGCCAGGCGTTTAGCAGCGTTTTGGAGGACAGGATCAACTTACAAGCCGAGGTTCGGGAGATTCGCCAAACGACCTCCGGCGTAAGGGTCGTTTACCGGAACCTGGAAACTGGTGATGATTCCGAGATTACAGGTGACTATATCATCTGCAATATCCCTCTCCCGGTCTTGATCAACATCCCGGCTGATTTTTCGATGGACATGCTTGAAGCCATACGGCGTATCACTTATATGCCTACTGGAAAGATTGGATTGCAATTCAATCGACGTTTTTGGGAAGAGGATGACCAGATCTATGGGGGTGTGACCCGTTCCAATATTACCGAGCTAGGTGATATCGCATATCCAAATTATGGATTCTTTGGCCAAAAAGGGGTAATCCAGGGTTATTACAACTTCCAAATGGATGCCATTCGGGTGAGCCATATGTCCCTGCAGGGACGGATTGAGTTTGCAATGCAGCATGGCAGCAAAATCCATCCTCAATACAGGGAGTCATTCGAAAACGCCTTTTCTGTAGCCTGGCATCGCTTCCCCTACCAACTTGGTGGGTGGGCAGTATACAATGATCATACCAGGGAGAGGTATTACCCAAGGATTATTGAACCCGACGGGCGAATTTACCTGGTTGGTGATCATGCCAGCTACTTATCTGGTTGGCAGGCTGGAGCAATCGAGTCGGCCTGGAAGCAGATCGAAAGGTTGCATGCGCGGGAAATGCAACGTCGGGGTGGATAGGAGGTACTTATGAAAACAAGATATGGGTTTATCTTCGTGTTATTGGTAATTTCCCTGCTCATTTCAGCATGCGAGCCGGAGGATGTGGAGCCCGCGCTAACACCTGTTAATGGAATACCCGAAGACCCACCGCCAACTCTGACCATGGTTCCTCCAACACCTGAGCCAGCGCCGGCTGACCCCCAGGAGGAAGTCGACGAGCCAGATGACGAAGGCCTCCCAGACACCGGAGATGTCACTTTCGAAGCCGGGTTGGCGCTGTACCAGGAGGCCTGTGCTGCATGCCACCAATCCGGAGGGGAGGGAGTAGCGGGTGTCTATCCAGCATTGGATGGCAATGCTTTCGTTGCTGCAGTGGATCCGATCCCTGTGACGGTGGTCATTATTGAAGGGAGGGGTGGGATGCCAGCTTTTCATACGATGCTCGAGCCTGCAGAAGTGGCTGCCATCGTTACCTACATCCGTGGCGCATGGAGCAACGATGCCGAGGGCATCGAGGAGGTTGACGCTGTAGAAGCCTGGGAGATGACTAATCTGCCTCTGGATGAGGAGGACGATTAACTAGTCATCCTGAAGATACGCATTGACTCTTTCTAACGCTTCGCGAAAGTTTCGCCGTCCTAACCCCAGGCGGAAGTGCTGGGTGGGGAAATCGAATAAGCTACCCGGTACCATCATGACGCCGTAGCGCTCGACAAGCGCCTCGCTCAGCTCGTCAACGCTGCTGGGTCCGAGCCACTCTGGAAAGGCAACAGATCCAGCTCGAGGTGGATTCCAATTGAAGAGGGTTGCGTGACGGCTGAAGAATTGGCGTGCGTGCTCCAAATTTTCATCAATAATACTCAGGTTCCGCTGAATGATCCGATCACGAGCCCTTAATCCAATCCAGGCGAGAACTTCACTCGGAGCGCTGTTGCAAATCGTGGTGTAATCTTTGTAGTTAATCCATTTTTCTCTCCAGTCTAAATTCGAAGTAACCAGCCATCCGATTCGCAAACCCGGCATTGCCAGACATTTGGACATCCCTGAAAGGGATATGCCGCGTTCGTAAAGATCGCATATGGCCGGAAGGCGTTGTTGTTCGTCATACTCGAGCAGGCGATACATTTCATCAGAAAAAACAATAATATCTTTCGCGCGCGCAAGGCCAATGATTGCGCTCAGTTCATAGAAAGAAGGCAAAAACCCGGTGGGGTTATGCGGGAAGTTGAGAATGAGCAGGCGCGTGTTGTCACTCAAGAGGTCTTCCAGCAGGTTCAAGTCTATCTGCCAACCCGCGGGGTTTGATTGAAGTTGCCAGGGAACCATCTTGCAGCCGATAGATCGGGCTACTTCGTAAAGAGATTGGTAGGCAGGGGAGATGTAGACTACCTTATCACCAGGTGACAGAAGAGTCTGCATGGCGATGTAGATACCTTCTTCTGGAGCAAGCACCAGGATTTGCTCAGCGCTTGTGTTGGTATACATCTCTGCGATTGCCTGCCTCAGGAAAGGATGGCCTTCTGACTCGCTGTAGCCAAGGCTTAAGCCATTCCATTGATCCAATTCTTGAGGGGTCGCCATGGACAGCAACTCCTTGAGAGCAAGGCTCTCACAGTCAGACGCGCTGAGCAGGTAAGGGGCGTTAAATTCATAGCGAGCAAAATAGCGTTCTAATTTAAATGGCTGAAGTTTGTGCATTTTATTAGAGTGGCAATTATTTGAAAAATTGTTTAATAGAGCGGGTGATGACGTAAATGGGTAAGTAATCCGACAAGATAACCCGTGGGTCTCGGTCTTCATAGAAGCCGGCAATTGTAAATCCGACTGAAATCTGGGTACCAATCTGGTCCTCGAGGGTATGTCCAAATTCGACCTTGTGCTTTTCTTCAAGGGACATAAGCACCTGTGTTTCGTATAGCCACTAAAGTCTGTTGATAATCTGCTAAATCGATTTTTCGATAACATCCAAAGCCTGGGTTACCAATTCCAGGGAGGCCTGGCTACCCATATGGCCCAGGCGGAACACTTTGTTTGCCAGAGGCCCGTAGCTTCCCCCAACAGCTAATCCGTATTTACGAAAACGCTGATCCAATTCCTCCCATTCAATTCCTGCCGGCACTCGGACGGCTGTAACTGTTGGAGAAGGAATTGCTTGGTCGGATGGGAAAAGGTCGATATCCATCCCCAGCAGCCGCTTCCGGCAATAGGCTGCTACCGTTTCATGGCGCTGGTAACTGGAGTTTAATCCTTCAGACAGTAAAACCTGAGTGGCTTTGTATAATACTTCCATTCCGTGCCAGTAGGGAGTATAAGGAAAATAAAAATTATCTTGTGCTGTGCGAAAAGGCTTGAGCGCATCGTATCCGTCGTAGTTAACCTGATCGATGATCTCCCATGCCTGCTCGCTGACGGCTACAAATGCAATATTAGGAGGAGCAGATAAACATTTCTGAGTACCGCCTAGGGCAAGGTCGATGGACCAAGTATCCGTCAATACCGGAGTTCCCCCCAGACTGGCAACGACATCTGCGTAGATCAGGGGAACCGCATACTTCCTCTTCAATTCACCAAGGGTCTGCAATGGATTTAAGGTACCAGAGGGGGTTTCGCAATGGACCACCGTGATCATTTTCGGATTGAAAGACGCGATGGCTTCCTCGATCTCAATCCAATTATGAATGGTTTCATTGTAGGGTAATCCAATTGTCTTAACAGTCGCTCCAATGGATTTGGCCATTTCTGCTATACCGAATCCGAAGACTCCGGTAGCAATCGATAGCACTCGATCCCCAGGGAGAAGGCAGCTCTTTAAGGCCCCCCACAACGCTAACATACCTTCTCCAGTTTGAATGGTGATTTTGTTCGAGGTAGAAAAGATCTCCTGGAGGTTCCTTTCTGTGTCATTGTACAACTCGAGGAAATCACTCTCCAGATCTCCGGATGCGTAGTCAAATTGGTACTTCTCGAGTACTTCTGGAAGGACCCTTACAGGGCCCGGGATCATTGGAATGGGATATTGTTTCATTATAGGAATCCTGATCGATTATTTAACAGGTAGACCAACTATGTCCGTGGTATCATCTGTCAGAAGCGCAGATCATCTTGGGTTTCTATTGTCTACCTAATGAAAGGCATCAGAAGCTATGGCATGCAAGAATTATATCATCGACATGGATGGGGTCCTTGTACATGGAAACCGGGTCATACCTGGCGCCAAGCAATTTATTGACCGGCTCAATGAGCGGGGCTGTAAGTTCTTGATCCTGACCAACAACCCAATTTACACGCCTGGGGATTTGGCGCACAGGCTAAAAGTCAGCGGGTTGGATATCCCCGAATGGCAAATATTTACATCCGCTATGGCGACGGCTCTGTTTTTAAAAGCCCAGAGAAGCTCTGGGAAAGCCTTCGTAATCGGTGAGAGCGGGCTGACATCGGCCATACATAGCATCGGTTATATCATTACCGATATCGATCCTGATTATGTAATTCTTGGTGAGACGCTTGCCTATAACTTTGAAAGCATCAAGAAGGCAATCCGGCTAATTGCAGCCGGAGCTAGCTTAGTAGCGACAAACCCCGCTCCTTCAGGGCCTGGTGAAGATGGGATAGA
>CAZAQS010000049.1:0-23395 GCA_964486825.1 uncultured Anaerolineaceae bacterium
CAAGATCCTCCTCTAACTCTTTAAGATCGTTTATTCCATCCAGGTCCTGTCTGATCCGGTAGGCCAGCCCCAACACTCGCAATGCATCCTGTGTCATCTGGTCATTGGCAATCAGGATCTGCATGCGCTGGAGTTCGTTCAGGGGGAATACCCGGTCGTCCATGCCCTGGTAACTCGTGCAATGGTTTAACACCAGGTCGGGCGCCCCTTTCACCAATACAGCTTTCCAGGACCGCTTCTCCTGGTCGTGGACCGGGGAGATATCCTCAGCTCGCGGGTCACGTAACTCATGTAAGGTGAGCATTCGTTTGCGCTCGGAATCAAATGGGACTTCCTGTATACGTGGATAAGCCCTGTTTAGGTCCGTGAGGAGCGCTCCGGCCTTGGCTGCCGCGACAACCAGGGCTCCTTCTGTTGGATCACCGACCATACGATAGGTCTCTTTCTCATCACTGGATCCGCTGGTTTCGATATTTGCATCGTTGTTCAGAGCTGCCACCCATAGCGCTGTCAGTGCAGCAGGATAATCAACCAGCTCCACGCATTTTTCGTCCAGTACAAAATCTCCTTGCGGAGCATAGCCGCTGCCGGTAATCTGGAAGGTCTTTCCATCAACCCACAGCCGGGTAGCGGTCATTTCATTCTGGGTCAGTGTGCCGGTTTTGTCCGAGCAGATGATGGTTGCAGACCCTAAGGTTTCTACCGATGACAGGCGCCGGATCAAGGCGTGCCGCTTGATCATCTCGCGCATCCCTAATGCCAGACTGATCGTAACCACAGCCGGCAGCCCTTCTGGGACGGCTGCGATCGCCAGACCTACTGCGATCATGAACATTTCCAAGGGTTCGTAGCCGCGTGCCCATCCCAGTAGGAAGACCATCCCGCAGATTGTCAGAGCTGCGATGCCGAGTGTCTTTCCGAGCTGGTCCAGGCGGCGCTGTAACGGGGTAGGTTCCTGTTCAACTGATTGGAGCATCTCAGCGATCAAGCCGATCTGGGTATACATGCCAGTGCTGACGGCAATACCTTTCCCACGTCCGTAGTTCACGAGAGTCCCCATAAAAGCAGTGTTTTTGCGGTCTCCTAGGGGGATATCATGCTCCAGGCGCAGGTTGGCGTCCTTTTGAACAGGCACCGATTCTCCCGTGAGGGCGGCCTCTTCGATGCGTAAA
Source organism: uncultured Anaerolineaceae bacterium (assembly GCA_964486825.1). Classification (GTDB taxonomy): domain Bacteria; phylum Chloroflexota; class Anaerolineae; order Anaerolineales; family UBA4823; genus CAZAQS01. The sequence goes on from CAZAQS010000049.1 coordinate 1,173, forward strand.
TTGATAGCCTCCAGAAGCCTCACGTCAGCCGGCACATAGTTGCCGGATTCAAGGAGCACGACATCGCCAGGCACAAGCTGGTGGGCTGGGATGACATGCCGGGAGCCATTACGGATTACGTGGGCATCTGGAGAAGCCAGCTTACGCAAGGCCGCCAGAGCTTGCTCAGCCCGGCGCTCCTGGATGACGCCCAAAGCAGCGTTCAAGATGACAATTGCCATGATTGCGGCTGACTCGACCCAATCCCCCAGGAATGCCGATATAACAGCAGCCACGAGCAGCATGATGACAACGAAGTTATTGAATTGATCCCACAACATCTGCCAGAATGAAACAGGAGACGCTTCTCGGAGCTGGTTAGGGCCGTATTGTTCCAGGCGATTTTGAACTTCTTCAGAAGATAAGCCCTGGTCGGCCAACGTCCCTAATTCCGATAACACATCCTCTTGGTTGAGGGCATGCCAGCTATTGCCGTTTTTTCCGGGCGCGATAACCTGAGGGCTAAATTTTTCTAACGTCATACACGCTCTCCAAGATCAGGTGGGAAGTGAGATATAGCATAATTCTATCACCACTGCTGGCAGTGATTGCGAGATTTTGATCGGTAATGTTCGTAATGCAAGCCAGATCCCTGGCATATGTTACAATGAATCCCAATAAAGGGTAGCACTACGTGAACCGTAGGGTAACCATATCAACCTGGATTTTTATTAATACACAGGTTGAAGGGAGGTAAGTTATAGAATGGATAGCACCTTTATTGAGACGAATGGAATCCGCCTACATACTATGCAAGCAGGACCAGAAGGCGGGCGCCTTATCATTTTGTTGCATGGTTTTCCTGAATTCTGGCGCGGCTGGATCCGCCAGATTGATCCGTTGGCCTCGGCTGGATTTTACGTACTTGCACCGGACCAGCGCGGCTACAATTTGAGCGACAAACCAGCTCAATTGGAAGCCTACCTGCTGGATGAGCTGGGAAAAGACATAATTGGATTAATCAAGGCATCCGGCCGGCAAAAGGCGGTTATCGTAGGACATGACTGGGGCGGTATCGTAGCCTGGTGGTTGGGTATTCATGAGCCGGAAATACTCGAGAAACTGGTCATTATAAATGCACCGCACCCTAATGTAATGCGAAGGTCGCTGATTTTTAACCCTGAACAGGTGCTCAAGAGTAGTTATGCCCTCTTCTTCCAACTCCCCTGGATCCCAGAAGCGATCAGCCGCAATGAGGATTGGAAGCTGGTGGTAAATGGCATGCTTGAAAGCAGTCGCCCGGGCACCTTTAGTGAGGAGGACATGGGATACTACCGGGCAGCATGGTGGAGAAAAGATGCCTTTACTTCCATGTTGAATTGGTACCGGGCTAATGCTCGTTTCCAACCGGTTTTACCCGAGGAGGCGCGCGTAAGTGTGCCAACCTTGCTGATCTGGGGAGAGCAGGACCTGGCATTAGGCAAGTACTTAGTAGAACCGAGCGCACAACTGTGTGACCAGGTGCGTGTCGAAGTGTTTGAACAGTCCACCCATTGGGTCCAGCATGAGGAAGCAGAACGGGTGAACCAGCTGATTTTGGAATTTGCCGGCGAGGCTGAAAGCTCCTAATATCCCTTATTCAAAAAGGATATCAAGGATTCGATCTCCCTTTCGTTCAGCGCCAAGTCAGGCATCTGGGTCTTCGGTTTTATCTCAACAGGATCTGAAAGCCAGAGCCGTAGAAAAGCCGGTGACGCTGTGTAGTTGCTCAGGTCAGGACCCACTTTGGTTTGAAAGGCTATCAAACTATCCGAGATATCCGCGTGTTGGTGACAGATCACACATCCTTTTGCAACGAACAGATCCGACCCTAATTTTTCCAAAGACCCTTGCTCGATTTCATCATATTTTCCTGTAGGGGCACCCGTCCCGCTGGCCGGAGCGGTTGAAAGCGTAAACCCGAGACCAGCGATAGCCAGCCCAGCCGCCACCAGGGATACAGCCCACCTTGTGTGTTTCTTGCGCATGAGCAGTAACACAGCCCCTGCGATACTCAGACCGGCGAGCGGCCATATCGTTGCCGAGAGGAAACGGGACGGCGGGATGCCTTTTCCATCCAGGATTGGGCCGGGAGGCTGTACAAGAAGAGCAGGCATCGGCTGTGTGAATCCATAAGGGCCAGTTGCAATTCCCCACTCCCAGAGACCGGGTTGTGGGAAGCTCAGGCTGGCCAGGTAGTGACCTTCAACCCCCTCAGATCGTGCGGGAACCGATAACTCGGCTCCGCTTTCTGGATGCCTGGCATCGACGCTTAATCCCTCAGCTGTCACAGGGGTAACCCCGTGTCCCCTGAGCATAAAGCCGATCTCTACTGCCTGGTTCACTTTGATACCTTCAGGCAGGCGGTCAAGAGTGATTACAGCCCAACCCCCTGCTAAAGCTGGGATGATGAAAAGCAGCCCGGCGAGTAGGACAAATACAGTAGCAACAAATACTATTCGTGACATGGTATATATCTCCTGTTTCCCATCCTGCCCGTAGATCATTTCAGCGATTCGGCCACCTTGACAGCTTCCCTCAGTGGTAGATCTGTCTCCAGCCGGTAAGTCAGCCCGTCCTCCTCCCAAATCAATACATAGCCCTGGATGAGCCGGAAATTCTCAATGTTCCCGTTCCTCATATTAAGAAAATAGGGTCCTTCCGCCCATACAGCAGTCTGCCCATTGACTTCAGCCATTTCGATGGAGTGCGGCATTGACTTGCCGATGGCATACGAGCCTGGACTCACCAGGTGCAAGCTTAACCTGACCTGTTCTGGTGCTTGAGGGTCCAACCATACCAACACGACCACCGGTCCGCCCATATCTTGCAGGAATACCAGGTCAGGCTCGCCTAGTTCTGTGGGATAGGTGGGTAGGCGGATTGGAAACCCCACACGCTCTTGGGCGCTTTGCATGTTGGTCTGGCCTGCAATAGCCTGGAGGGAAGGAAGTACAGCTTGCGCCGGTAAAGGCTGGCCTGGGGAAGAGGTTGGAGCCTGAGTCTCACTGGCAGGCGACTGGAAAATCTTTACGACACCTATTTGGAAAAACTCCAGGATCTGAGCTCGGACCGGCGGAGCTACCAAAGCCCCTGCCATCACAGCAATCAGCACGACGATAACCCAGGTGAGCTTTTGGGGTCGGAACGACCTTATCGTTGGCGCTGGCTTCAGACGGGGGAGTACCTTCCTGGGGATATCCGGGAGAGGTGGATAGCGAAACTCTACCACCATATCCTTTAGCCGGGCTTCCATTTCTGCGAATTGGCTATCATCCATCTTTCCATTCCTTCCCATACTCGGGTAAATCTCGCTCGAGGACGTCTCGTAATCTCTTCAATGACCTGTGCAGGCGTGATTTCACCGTTCCCGGTGCTATACCGGCCGCTTCTGCCACCTCTCTCACTGAAAGCTCCAAAAAATACCGCAAGTAGATTACTTGCTGGTCTGTCTCGGGTAGCTGCTGGATGCCCTGCCATACCTCCAGGTTTTCTTCATTTCGAGCGCTTCGTTCTTCAATGTTTTCTGTCTCTCTAGAGCCGGAATGGAAAAGCCGGGTCAATGCAGCCAGATAGCGGCTGAGAGAACGGCGCCTGTTGCGCGCCAGGTTGGCGGTAATGCTCAAAAGCCACGGTCGCAAAGCTCGCTGGTCGTCAAAACTGTCAAAAGCGCGAAATGCGCGAATAAAGGTTTCCTGGGCAAGATCTTCCGCCTCCAACGGGTCTCCAACCAGCAGATAAGCAAACCGAAAAACCGGCTCCTGGTGCAGTTGCATAACAAGTTCCCAGGCTGCCTGATCACCCAGGTGGGCGCGACGTACGACCTCGGACTCGTTGAGAAAGGCTTTTCCGGACCAGTCCATATATTAAATATACACCGCTGGGGGCAAATGGTTCCCTTGTTTTTGATTACCTGGATAGACACATCCTGCAGCTACCTTTATAATTCCTGGGTTGCAAAGGCGCAGGATGTGCGCCGATCTTACTATTGACGGAAAATTGATCCTATGCCTGCTGCGCTGATTGGAATAACTACCGCTCATATGCCTCATCCAGATGGATTGCCGATGGTCGCCGTTCAGGAATCGTATGTGCGATCTGTTCAAAACGCTGGTGGCATCCCCCTTTTGATCCCACTTGGGCTCAACGAAACAGAGTTACAAGTACTCCTGGAGCGAGTTGATGGCCTGTTGTTCACGGGAGGGGGTGATATCGATCCAGGCCGTTTTGGAGGCCAGGCCCATCCATCCGTCCATCAGGTTGATGGAGACCGGGATGAGGTCGAGATCCGCCTGGTGAAGGAGGTTGTCCGGCTTGAGAAGCCGTTCCTGGGGATCTGCCGAGGCATTCAGGTAGCTAATGTGGCACTTGGTGGCGATCTATTTACGGATATTGCGAGTCATCTACCCTCTGCCCTTGAACACGAGCAAGTCCCTGGCCGTCACTGGAGCTATCTGTCTCACAGCATCCAGGTGGAGGCTGGTAGCCAGTTGGCAGAAATTCTAGGTGGAACGCTGTTCGAAGTCAACAGCCTGCATCACCAGGCCGTTTCCAGGCTGGCTGGAGACTTCCGGGGGGTAGCCTATGCACCAGACGGCGTTCTGGAGGCCTTTGAGCTGCCCGGGCATCCCTTCGGGGTTGCCGTCCAATGGCATCCGGAGTGGCTTCAGGATCACCCGCCCATGCGAGCGCTCTTCAGAGCTTTCGTGCAGGCGGCAGGAGATTTGACATCGCACCCATAGGCATCTTCGATTCAGGTGTTGGAGGGCTGTCGGTTTTAAAAGCCATCCGCCAATTTCTGCCGGACGAAGAGATCATCTTCCTGGCAGACCAGGCCCATGTCCCATACGGGCCGCGCCCGCTTGAAGAAGTGCGGGTTTTTTCAGAGCAAATTACCCGTTTCCTTTTGGGCGAGGGCGCAAAGCTGATCGTGGTGGCATGTAATGCGGCTTCAGCGGCAGCCCTGCATCATTTGCGGTCTACTTTTCCAGATGTCCCCTTTGTAGGCATGGAACCCGCTGTCAAACCGGCTGCTGAAACAACGCATACTGGAGTAGTTGGAGTGTTGGCCACCCCCGCTACATTTCAGGGTGCCTTATATGCCTCGGTGATCGAGAGATTTGCAAAGGGGGTGAAAGTGATCCAGGACACCTGTCCGGGTTTGGTCGGGCGGATCGAAGCCGGTGAGCTGGATGGGAAAGGTACCCGCGCAATCCTGGAAAAAGCTCTGCAACCGATGTTGGAGGCAGGTATTGATACGGTCGTGCTGGGCTGCACGCACTACCCATTTGTAATCCCGCTAATCGAAGAGATAGCGGGTCCAAGGGTGAGGGTCATCGACCCGGCGCCTGCCGTCGCACGGCAAGTCAAGAGGGTGTTGGAAAGCAGAGGTCTATCTACATCCATTGACGAAGTGAAAGGCAGTTGCGGGCATAAAGCCCTCTTCTACACCACCGGCCGTCCAGAGCAGCTCAGCCCGCTGCTCCCAGGGCTGATCGGTGGCGAGGAGCGCGTCAGGAAACTGGTTTGGAAGGGTACAGCGCTGGTTAAATAATTTGCGCCGGGCTTTTATTAAACCGGCTCAGGACCCCAGTCTGGAACGTTCTTCTTCGACAATGCTCTCATCCAACTTTTTGAAGAGTGGCGCAGGCTGTACGAGAGCTTGCCCGGCGGGAAGTTGACTTGGCTCCCAGCGGCCGTGGCCATTTTCAGGATAATAGCGCAAAACCTGATGCTCCCCCAAATCGTCAGAGTGGGTTTCCAGGCCTTGCTCCCCAAAGAGCGGCTCACGATATCCCAGATAGGAGTTAAGGCGTTCGCTGCTAATGGGCAAGAAAGGGGCTAGCAGGACTTTTATCGAATCGATGGCGCGCAGGGCAATGTATACCGTTGTCGCTGCCGCGGTCCTGTCGTTTTTGATTTCGAACCAGGGAGCAGCCTGGTCCAGATATTTATTTACCTCGGATGCCAACCGGATGGCTTCGCTGATTGCTCCACGCAAACGGACCGTATTAATTTGCTCTCCCACCGTCTGGAAGCCGCCCTCTACCACCTTCAATATCTCTTTATCGGCTGGGCGCAGCTCTCCCGGAGTGGGTACATGCCCCTCCCAATGTTTATAAGCAAAGGATAGCACCCGGTTGGCTAGATTTCCCCATGTGGCGACCAGCTCGTTATTATTGCGGCTGAGGAAGTCAGCCCAGTCCCAGTCCGTATCACGGTTCTCGGGCATGTTGGCGGTCAGGTAATAGCGCAGAGGATCTGGATCATAGCGTGATAGGAAATCCAATCCCCATACGGCCCAATTCCGGCTGCCAGAGATCTTCTGGCCTTCCAGGTTCATGAACTCGTTTGCCGGTACATCGTATGGCAGAACGAGATCCGCCGGTTCATCCGTTCCAAAGATCTCACCGAAAGCCTTGCCTGCCCCGATGAGTTGGGCCGGCCAGATGACCGCATGAAATGGGATATTATCTTTGCCGATGAAATAATAGGACCGCGATTGAGGGTTGTACCACCAATCACGCCAGGCCTCCGGCTGGCCAGTCACCTGAGCCCATTCGATCGCAGCGGAGAGATACCCGATTACAGCCTCAAACCATACATACAGGCATTTTCCTTTCCATCCTTCAACCGGGACGGGGATACCCCAATCCAGGTCGCGGGTGATTGCCCGCCCGTGCAAATCTGTTGCCAGGATCTGTCCCAAGGATTGGCGCAGAACGTTTGGTCGCCAGTAGCTCTCCCGCTGGCGAAGGAAAGCGATAATTTCGGGCTGAAGCTTTCCCAGATCCAGATAAAAATGCTCAGTTTCGAGCAGCTCTGGAGCAACCCCGTCGATCTTCGAGCGGGGGTTCTGTAGCAAGGTGGCATCTAACAGGTTGCCGCAGTTGTCGCATTGGTCGCCGCGTGCGTTTGGATAACCGCATAAATAACAGGTACCTTCTACATACCGGTCGGGCAAAAAGCGTTTTTGGGTAGGAGAATACCATTGCTGTTGCCGCTCCGTGTAGAGGTAACCATTTCTCTGTAAGGCCAGGAAAATGGACTGCGATACCTTGAAATGGTTTTCGGTATGGGTACTGGTAAACAGGTCATAAGTCAGTCCCAACTGCAAGAATAGCTCCAGGAACCCGCGGTGGTAATTTTGATAGACTTGTAGAGGAGACGTTCCCTCTGCGTCTGCTCTTACGGTAACCGGTGTACCATGAGCGTCCGAGCCTGAAACCATGATGACACGGTTGCCTGCCAGGCGCTGGTAACGGGCGAAGATATCGGCCGGTAAGTAGGATCCGGTGATATTACCGACGTGGATCAGAGAATTCGAATAAGGCCATGCCACAGCTACGAGTATATTTTCGTTCATCGCATACCTCCCATGAGACGAGATAAAAAATAACAAAAAGGCTGTCCTGGATTGGACAGCCTGTAGAGTTCGTTAGGATAGCCTGATCATATCCTGTACAGCGGCTGCTCAAGCCCAGGCGCGGTTGATCTTCTCCATGCACATGGGGAAGGTACCGGTGGCTAGTGGGTTAGAGGAAATGGTTTTCATTTCTGTCAGCCCTGTCATATGATCAATAACCAAGGCTTCGCCTCAATCATTCTGACATTGGCGAAGCTCGGTTTTGTGAAAATCAGTTTAAACGTGGTAAAGGGATTTGTCAAGAGCATTAGGGAGAGATAGTCGCCTCGTTTGGGATCTTGATAACAGGTGGGCTGGACGGCTCTACATAATCCTTGAGCAAACGGGACCGGCATGGATGGCGTAGGCGACGGAGAGCCTTCCCCTCGATCTGGCGGATTCGTTCTCGGGTGAGGCCAAACTTTTGACCTACTTCTTCGAGGGTATAGGGACGGTCATTATCCAGGCCGAAGCGTAAGCGAATGATACGCGCTTCACGGGGTGATAGCGTCGAGAGGACCTGTTCCACTCGTTCTCGAAGCATGTTTTCATGTGTGGTTTGGGAGGGGGCAGGGGTGACTTCATCCTCCACGAACATACCAAATTCGGAATCTTCCTCATCCCCGACCGGGCTTTCGAGTGAGATCGGCGTCCATGAAACCTGAAGCATCCAGTGCACCCGGCGCGGATCCAGTTTCATTTCCGCAGCAAGCTCCTCGTTTGTTGCTGGTCGTCCGAGACGTTGCTCTAGCTCATGCGCTGCCTTGTACATCTGCCGGATGCGGTCGGTCATATGCACTGGAACTCGGATGGTACGCCCCTGGTCTGCAATCGCGCGCGTGATGGTCTGGCGGATCCACCAGGTTGCATAGGTTGAGAATCGAAAGCCACGGTGGTAGTCGTACTTTTCTACCGATTTCATCAGGCCCAGGTTGCCTTCCTGGATCAGATCGAGGAAGGGGACTCCTCTTCCAATGTACTTCTTTGCGATACTGACCACCAGGCGAGTGTTAGCACGGATCAGGTGATCGCGTGCCAGTAGCCCATCCTGGATTTTTTCTTCCAGGTCACAGCGTATCTGAGCCTCGCCGCTGTCGCCCAGTTTGGCCAGATCCTTCTTCGCTTTTTTACCCCGCTCTATGCGCTTGGCGAGTGATAGCTCCTCCTCAACATGAAGCAAGGGTACCCGGGACATCTCTTTCAGATAGAGACCAATCGAGTCATCAGAAGAGATATTCTCAAGCACATTGCCAGTGTCGCCATCTCCAGATGGCCCATCATACGATTCGAAATTGAAATCGAGACCTTCGTCGGCGATATCAACCCCCTGGTGGCGTAAATAGAGAATTATTTCGGCGAGTTTTTCTTCATCTTCATCCCCCCAGGATGGACAAGTCTCTGTGATATCTTCCGTGGTGAGGTAGCCTTGCAGCTCAGCTTTCTCAAGCAAGATATGCACGACTTCACCTTTTTGGAGCTGTCTACCTGGATACGCCATTACGACCCTCCTGAAAAAAGTCTCGGGATCAGCGAGTCTGCAAGCAAAGACAGATGATGGAGGCAATCTGCAGCATGATAACGATCGTTGCAAGATTTGCGCCAGTTTAACAGTATTAACGTGAAACTTGTAAGATTGTTACTCTTTATCGAGAAGAGATTTTAAAATGGCCAACCGGGGATCACCCCCTTCAGAATCATGGTCACAGTTTGATTCGTTCAGGTTTTCGCCACAAACCGGACACAAGCCTTTACAATCAGGACCGCACAAAGGGCTGATAGGCACTTCCAAAAGCATGTATTCGCGGACCAATGGTGTCAGGTCAATATGCCCATCTTCCGGCAAGAGCAAGCCAGAATCAGTTACAGAACGCAGGTTAAAAGCAAACAATTCGGTAAAATCGATATCCAACGATTGATGAAAACCAGTCAAGCAGCGCACACATTCGGAAAGAACAGTAGCGTGCATTTTGACCTGTACGAGCAGTCCCTGTGGTGTGCGGGTTACACGTGCTATACCATTAAGGTTTGCCAGATCCAGATCTGGGGGCAGATGGATCTTATCTGATACTATTTGGAAATCCCGGCTAGAGCCAATGGTTAGATGGACAATAAAACCAACGTTCAGCCGGAGTGGAGATAATGGGTTAGCCAATGAAAATAATTAAAAGCAAATAAAATTTTTGAATTTGGCGGTATTATAACATAATTAGAATCACCAGTCAAGTTATGTGGGTTTTATTTACATAATTTATATACTTTGGATAGAATATTGGCTTCCCTGGGTTAAGAGTCTTGATAATGTATATATGTGGGGTTATGGTACTATGCGGATAGATTTTGAGGTTTATTTCCCGACTTTCCAATTGCATCCGCTAAATAATTATCGCATAAAACTTCAAATCGGACATTAAATAGTTGGGAGATATAATCTACTGGAATTTACTCCTTCTTTCAAGAGGTCGAGTGATGAAACAATTGCTCATCGCAAGCGGAAATCCCGGAAAAATCCATGAAATTCACGCACTGTTAGCAGATATGCCGTTTGAATTGGTCATCCCATCTCAACTGGGAATCCATCTCAAGGTCGTAGAAGATGGGGATACATATGCTGAAAACGCAGCCCGTAAAGCGCTGCCTTTTGCTCAGGCAAGCGGGTTATATTCGCTGGCGGATGACTCAGGACTGGAGGTGGATGTGTTAGGCGGCCTCCCCGGCCTGCATTCAGCACGTTTTTCTCCGCTTTCTGAAGCTACAGATGCGGACCGTCGTACCCTTTTGCTGAAGATGCTGGCTAATCAGCCGCGCCCCTGGCGGGCAAAATTCCATTGTACGGTAGCGATTGCTTCGCCTCAAGGAGAGGTTCAGTACGCACATGGAGAGTGTCATGGTGAGATCATCTCGCATGAACGCGGGCTGGGTGGGTTTGGGTATGACCCCATCTTTCTCATCCCAGAGCTAGGAAAGACGATGGCAGAGCTGAGCATGAAAGAAAAAAATCAGTTCAGCCACCGTTCAAGAGCTGTCATTACCGCAAAGCCGATATTGGAAAGCTTATTTTAAGAACGGGAGGGTTAATTGCCTACACTCTGCTTTGCATACGAATGCTTTTCGGTTATCATATGAACATGCTCGATCCAAAAACCTTGGCGTTGTCCTTTCCTTTGCATTGACCGGATGTACAGTAACATTTTTATTATGGTACCGGCCGGATTCGTCTATGTAGCAGCGGGGGTAGGCCTTGGCCTGGGGATATTGTTAGGATTCTGGGTGTACAGCCTGGTGGGGGAGAAATGGCGGGCGCATAAGAATCAAAAATCTGCTTTACAAGCCGCTGAACGAGGTACCCTCGCTGATCGAAGTCGCTTACATGCCTTATACGACCTGCTAGCCTCTCTAACCGCTTCACTCAACTACCAACGCATCCTTGATCAAGCACTCGATATCAGCGCCAGCGTTTTGAGCGCTCAAAATGCTCCAACGGACCGATTAATCAGTGCTGTCTTGTTATTCTCGGACACAAAAGCCTCACCTGTTGAATTAACGGTCGGTTCAGCTCGTAGATTCACGCCTGCCGATTTGCGTGTCGTATTGGATGGTACCAGCGGTTTTATCGGGAGGACGATTGACGAAGGAGTGCCAAGCTTTTCGAAGAATTTCCTGGAAGATCCGGAATTGGGACGAGTGGTTGCCCTGAGAACCTGTAATGTGGTTTTATGCATCCCGCTCCGAGCTGGATTGAACACTTATGGGGTTATGCTGTTTGCTCATCCGGATGCTGAATATTTTGATCCAGCTCGCAGGGAAATCCTTGAGATCATAGCCAACCAGGCCGTAATCGCTATTCAAAACGCACGCTTGTACAGCGATCTTGAGCAGGAAAAGGAGCGCATGGTGGAAATCCAGGAGGAGACGCGTAAGAAATTAGCTCGCGACCTCCATGATGGACCTACTCAGTCTGTGGCAGCTGTGGCCATGCGGGTAAACTTTGCCCGTCGATTGGTGGATAGGGACCCAAAGGCTGCTGCTGATGAACTTTTTAAGATAGAAGAATTGGCCCGGAAGACAACCAAAGAAATCCGCCATATGCTTTTCACGCTACGTCCCCTGGTGCTTGAATCGCAAGGTTTGGAAGCTGCTTTACAGGCTATGGCGGAAAAGATGCACGAGACTTATGGGCAAAAAGTGCTGGTCTCAGTAGATGCTAATATCATTCCCCGGTTGGAGTCGAGTAAACAGGCTGTCATTTTCTTCATCGTTGAAGAGGCGGTCAACAACGCTCGCAAGCATGCCCAGGCAGCAAATATCTGGATACGGATCAAACCTCTGGAAGAGGATTTTAGCATGCTCGAGATCGAGGATGATGGGGTCGGTTTCAATGTCGGAGAAGTGGATGCTTACTATGATAAGCGCGGCAGTCTGGGTATGGTGAATATGCGAGAACGAGCTGAATTGGTTAACGGCGTCCTACATATCGAATCGAGTGAGGGGCAGGGAACTCGCGTCCAGGTAGTATTACCGCTGACAGACGAAGCCGCAGAACGAATGCGGGTTTGAAAGTGACTTCCCAGCAAACAAGCCCTGCCGGGCGCAATTCGCCTACCTGGCTGCGATTCTTGGCCTTTCTCCTAGGTGTTTACCTTCTTTTGTGGCTGCCGGTCGAGGATGGGAACGTAACCAGGGTCCTCTTTTCAGCAGCAGCCGTAAATGCCTGGTTAGCTCTTCGTTACATCGTTCGCCTGCCTGCATCAGCTAAAAATGGTCTTCTAAGACATTTATTGGCAGGGTTGCTGGCAGGATTGGCTGTTACCCCAATGGCCTTGTTCTTGATGGCATTCAAAACAGGGATTCACGGTCATGAGAGCCCGGATTTTACAGCAGAGCAGATCCTTGCTGTAATTTACGGTACTCCAATTTGGGGGTGCGCTGGTCTGCTGCTCGGGTTGGGCAACGGACTCCTGAACATAGCTGCCAACAAATAGAAAAGGATTCCTATGCCTGTTGCTCACGATCTCTACTATCACATGTATCAGGGCGGAGACCTGGACATTCCCCCAATCGTCTTAATCCATGGGGCCGGTGGGAACCACCTTTACTGGCCTCCTGAAGTGAGGAGGCTGGTAGGCCAGCGGGTGTTTGCGCTGGATTTGCCCGGGCATGGGAAATCGCAAGGCCGCGGGCAGCAGTCGGTTGGTGCTTATGCCCGGCAGGTTCTGGACTGGCTCCAGGGACTCGGGATGCCGGAAGCGATCTTCATTGGGCACTCTTTAGGCAGCGCCATTGCGCTTACCCTGGCAGTTACCTACCCCGAGCACGTTACCGGCCTGGGCTTGCTAGGAGCAGGCGCACGCTTGATGGTCCGCCAGGATATCCTTGCGGACAGTGCCAACCCAACCACTTTCCACAATGCCGTTGCTAGCATCATTACAGCCGCTTTCAGTCCGTCAACTGATTCACGGCTGGCAGATTTGGCTGCCAAGAGAATGGCAGAGACGCGCCCCAGTGTTTTACACGGTGATTTTATAGCCTGCCATGAGTTTGATCTCCTCGAGAGGGTTGAGGAGATACAACAGCCGACACTTGTATTATGTGGGAGCGAAGACCAGCTGACGCCGCTTCGTAATTCTCAATTATTAGCCGGCGCCATCCCAAATGCATCTCTGGAGGTGATTCCGGATGCGGGCCATATGGTCATGTTGGAAAAACCTAAGGAAGTGGTCACCGCGTTAGAAAAATTCTTGTCAAAATTCAAAATCCCCAATACTTAAACTACCAGGGCCACAAATTAGGATTGCCTGCGACGAAACAGCAAAATTGGGATCAGCAAGACCAGTATAGCCAGGAAAGAAAATGACCCAGCGCTCTTCCAACCATTGAAAATTTCTATAGCCGTCCCCGTATCAGGTGAAGCTTCGGATGTAGGAGCCTGCACATCCGCTACGGGAATTGTTCCACGCTCAATAGCCATGCCAGGATCTTCCGTCAGCGCTCTAACTTCTCCCAGTTCTGTTTCTGTATCGGAAGCGGCCCATATTTCTTCTCCTGGAGCGTAAACATCCAATAAGCCGTTAGCGACCACAAAACCGCGGTTTACACCCACATCCATCCGTGCTGTTCTAAAATCTAAAACGAACACTCCACTATTGCCAATGACCCTGGCCCCGTGCCGATCGATCTCGAGGCCAGTGTTCCGGCTAATCCCGACCGCCAGATTGGATGAGTGATTAAAGGCCAGCGAGAAAAGGCGTCCCCAGCGGTTGTCTTCCAGGATTTGAGTTTCGATATTGACGTCAAGCAGTCCAAGGCCAGCTCGAATTTGAGTCTCACCTTTCAAAAAGGAAGCTTGTGTCGCAATCTCAGCTGGCTTTCCTTCGCTAGGTGTGGGTCCATGGGAGGAGAAATAGGCGCCCACAACGCTGGCTGCGCCATCATCCACCAGCAGGGGCGTTCCTGACAGCCAGGCTTCCTTAATTGGTGTAAGCAGCTCCGGCCTTAGCTTCGACTGGTTGCCAAAAGAGAAGATAATTCCGGTATAGTACTTGGGAAAGCTGGGCAACGTGGTAGCATTTTTCCAAAGCATGAGTTTCACAGGCATACCTTCTAGCTCGGAAGCGATCCGGTTGGCCATTCGCTCTGTAGAGCTATCCGAGGGAAATCCACCTGTGATCACCAGCACCCTGCCATCCTTTCCCCCATTCAGATCGGAAAAATGAGCCAGTACCGGATTGCCTTCCAGATTCTTGCTCAAGTCTCCGGCTAAGATCAATGGCCCAGCCCCAGGCGGCGCCACCAGTGACGAATAGTCTCGATCTGGAAGGGCAGCCGGTGGGTCTAATGAATGTTGCCTGGAGGTCAAGTCATAGGAATAAGGACCGGGAGCGAGTAAATGCACCAGTACATTCCGGATCGAGAGCACAGGCGTACAGAGGGGATCAAGAGGACAGTTGCGATAAACAGCATTTTCAGCCGCAGCATATGTCTCAGCATCCAGGACTGTAACTGTATAAAGTCCAAAAACATCCGCGAGTTTTTGTCCGTTAGGTATGTGTACACCTGTATAAGCATCCAGGCCTATACCAACGTGTGGTGCAGAAGGGTTGCTGATTGCCTGGAGTAAGCCCCCCAGCCTGCCGAGCTGGTAGAACTGGGTTTCCAGGAGGACATCCTGTACGCCGAAAAGCAAGCCGTGTTGTTCCTCACCATCCCAAATGCGCGCCTCTCCACGGGTGATGGGAGGCTTCTGTCCAGATCCTTGATAATCGGATAGTACTGCCTTCGAAAGGATCTTTGCTCCAGCTCCAGTGGCAGAGATGATAACCCCTTGACGGTAGAGCATCCCCAGCGCCGCTTCCACTGGAGTGCCCTGTATGACCCGTATGGCTGTGGCAGGCTCCCCACTGAGGATAAACACGATTGACCAATCTTGGGCAAAATAATCTAGAAGTACGGGGTCGAGGGCATCCGTGCGGACATAAATTGGAGCCAGGGATGCCTGGCAGGAGACTCCCACCGGCATGGCTTTCTGGCAGGCTTCAGCGACATGGAGGAAGCGGCTTTCTGCGACCCGCAGGAGGTCGGTTTTTTGTGAGCTGGTGAGGTTTTCAGGGTTCGGAGAAAGAGCAATGGGCAGCACCAGGACTTTAACTTCACCTTCTACCTTTCTCTCCAAGGCAGAGGGAGCAAGCCCTGTAAAAATTCGGGTGTATTCTGCGCGGGTTACTGAGGCAGCTGGTTGGTTGCCGATCCCAGGCAAGGGATCGCCAGCGATGCCTCCACCAACCGGAACCAATACCGGTGTTGTATTTGTCTGCGCTGAGACGGTTGACGAGGAAAGTGTCAAAAATACGATAAGCAAGAGCAGTGCATCGCGCCGGTTCATGCTAAACCTCAACTGGGATCCTGCCAATAAATTTCCTGTTACCTGTACCTAATTTGGGAACTCCATCGGATTCATTTTGGTCCTGGTATTGTAATGTAATTTAACCATTTTATCTGGCTGGATCGGGTCATTGTTTTGGATTCTTGCATCAGCGATCGGCATGCTATCTTGAAGTTATCGAAGATCCTTTCTTCCATTCCTCGCTTCTCTCCCACGGGTTAAAACCAAACGCTGTCTGGAGTACAATCAGCCTATGCCTGTAGTTTCTGTGCTCATGCCCTGCTATAACGCTGCGGAGACAATCAGTGAAAGTCTCCATTCCCTTAAATATCAAACACTTACAGACTTTGAGGTCATACTTGTAAACGATGGTTCTACCGATCTGACTGGGAAAATTTTGCATAATTGGGCTACTGAAGATTCTCGCTATAAAGTGATTAGCCAGGCACATTCGGGCATTATCAGCGCTTTGAACGCCGGTTTAGTCGTCTGCCAGGCAAGCTACGTGGCTCGCATGGATGCAGACGACCGTTGCCATCCAACCCGCCTAGCAAAACAGGTAACTTATCTTGAGCAAAATCCAGATGTAGATGTAGTGGGTAGCCTGGTGAGCGCTTTCCCTGCTGAAGACATCCGCCAGGGTTTCCAAGTGTATTTGGACTGGCAGAACTCATTGGTAGATCACGATCAAATCTGCAGGGAAATGTTTGTCGAAAGCCCATTCGTACATCCATCCGTCACCTTTCGGAAAGTGGTGCTTGCGAGAACCGGCAACTACCAGGAGCATGGTTGGGCGGAGGATTATGATCTATGGTTGCGGATGTACCTGGCAGGCACTCGTTTTGCCAAGCTGCCGGAAGTGCTCCTGGACTGGCGTGAAGATCCGCACCGCCTGACTCGCCAGGATAGCCGCTACTCACTGGAAAACTTCCTCAGAGCAAAGGCTTATTACCTTGCTCAGGGTCCTTTATCCGGGCGGGACGCTGTCATCCTGTGGGGAGCTGGCATGACTGGGAGGAGGCTTAGCAAACACCTGCTCCGTCAGGGCTCCCCTGTGGTAGCTTTTATCGATATCGATCCTGTCAAGATCGGTCATACTCGCTATAGCCTGCCAATTTATGAGCCAGGGCAGCTTCAGGGATTATGGAAGCAGTACCGTCGCCCGGTTGTGCTTTCGGCAGTAGGCGCACGTGGCGCACGACAGCTTATCCGCCAGCAATTGAATGCGATCGGCCTTTGTGAGGGCCGGGACTGGTGGGGAGTTGCATAAAGCCGCTCCCTCAACCCTATGGAGACAAAAATGAACACAACCGGTAAGATAGAACCTGGGATGTCACTAGAAGAGGAATTACAGGTAAGAGAAGAGAATCTGGCGCAACATATCGGGAGCGGGTCCGTAAGAGTGCTGGCAACGCCCTGGATGGTAGCTTGGATGGAGCGGATATCCCATCATCTGCTCGCTGAAAACCTCCCAGAAGGTTACTCAAGCGTAGGAGTATCTGTAGAAGTACAACATATTGCGCCCACTCCCCTGGGCTCTACTGTTATGGTACAAACAGAAATAGCTGAAGTCCAGGGTTCCCTGGTCCTGTTTCATGTCAACGCCTGGGACGAGCATGAGCTTATCGGGAAGGGGCAGCATAAAAGAGCGATCATCAACCTGGAGCGGTTCTTAACTCGTGTGACCGCAAAAACCAAAATAGATTAAGTACGGAATACTGTAATTAGGACGTGATGATTCCTATTCTCTATGATGGCTGGCCTTTGAGCTATTCCCCAAACAGCCCCGGGGCGCTGCACCTGCTTACGCTCCTGGAATCGATAACGGGAGAGATTGAGCCAATCCTTGCACTCCCAGCAGCGCCTCCTGAATGGCTCCCAGGTAAGATCCGAACCCAAGTAATAGGAGTAGGAAACACGCCTTCAGGACGGTTGGTCTGGGAACAAGGCAGGTTGCCAGGACTGGCCCGCCAAATCGGAGCTAATCTCATACATATTACTTCTCAATCACCGGCCTTGTTAGCCCCGGTTAGGAGCCTTGTCAGCCCGGCTGGCTTTGGATTTTTTCAAAATGAAGGGGTAGAAGGCCATGCAGGCAGCAACCGGGATGTTTGGGAGCCAGGCGAACCTGAAGGCCTGGCTGAAAGGCTACGACGGTCCTTATCCAGAGGCGCTCAGGAGCGAGTGTTGGCGCTGTTGTGGCCGGAAGACTTACCCTATTTCGGAAGCAAGGTAGAACCCCATCATATTAAAAAACTGCCTCCGGTTGTGCATCCTGCATTTTCGAGTAATCCCGAGCAGGGACAGGCGGAACCGCATCCAGATCTTCCGGATACCTATCTCATATATCCAGGCCCTTATAACCGGTATTCCATACAAAACCTTCTGCAAGCCTGGAGCTGGGTAGCTGGACCACTGGGCGATAGCTGCCTGTTAACCCTGGTTGGGGCACCCGAAGACAGGTTGAAACCGCTGGATAGCCTGCTCCAGACCTCCGGACTGGCGGATAGTATCCAAGTATTGCCATCCATGTCGCCTGCAGAACTGGCAAACCTGTACCGGGGTTGCAAAGGGCTATTCCATCCAGGGCCACTGTCCGTTTGGGAAGGCCCGCTGCGCCATGCGCTGGTCTGCAGTCGAGCAATCGTTGCCACACGTTCGCCCCTGGCTGAGGCATTACTCGGGCCAGCTGCTTACCTCCTTCCTGATATGGATTTCAGAGGGATGGGGGCAGCTTTGATAACAATTGTATTAGAAGAAGAGGTAGAGGAACGCCTTAGTCAGTCGGCGCGAGAGAGATCAGCAAAGTGGGACCTGGAGTTGTTTCGTGAAGTGCTGGCCCGCACATATCAAGAACTTGCGAACACGGGTTGAAGTTTGTAAGAAGGGCTTTTTTTTACTTCCCAATCGAGAGCAATCGGCCTCCAAAGAACGTTAATGCCAGCGCAGACAGCAGGAAGATACCTCCGATAATGCCCAACATCGGGGACCTGCCGCCTTCTTCTGGAGGTGGTGATTGGGCAATCGCCTCAGAATTAGCATGGGCTGCAAAGCCCAGGTAGGTGATATCCCCAGCAGACAGATCTATGCTGCGGTTGGTTAAAGTCGTTGAATTATAGCCATCAGGCACAGCCACACTGACCGTATAGGCTCCTTCCGCAAGCTCCTCGAAGCACTGGTAATCCAACCCGGAGACCGTATTCTCGGTGATCGAGACTGTGCCCGAACGGTTGCTGATGCTGATCGCCCCACCTGGGAGAGATGGCTCTTCCTCCTGCCGGAAAGAGTCCCCATTCAAATCATTATACAAAAGAATACAGATGATTCCCCATCCCGGTTCATATGTTGGGGTTGGTAAAGCTGGCTCAGGGGCGATGGTTGGCCCGGGAGTAGGCGTCACTTCCGCAGGCCCGGCATACCCCAGCAAGATTTCATCGCCGGGCCTTGTAATTGGATTGTCCCCCCACATATTTAAAGCGCGCAATTCTTCCATGGGGATATTGAATCGAGCTGCAATGACCCAGGGGCTCTCATCTGTGACAATGAAGATGATGCGACCATCAACGCCGGGGGTTGGAGTTGGGACGTAGGTATACTGGGGTAGTGGGGCCGCCGTTGCGGGAGGATTCAATCCAGCCCATAAGATAGCCACTCCCCCAAGTACGAATGCAAGAGTAATGCGTTTAATCATAGGGTAGTCTCTTGCTGATTATACTTGAAATGGCCTCTTCAACCGATTAACCTAAATCCGTTGAAGACAAAACAAGGCATATCCTGCCATAAGAGCCATTATTCGATCGCTACTTCTGCAAACCTCCTGCTGAGCAGGTAAAGTGAAACCAATGCCAACAAGTTGAAAAGAACGGTCGCCAGGGCACTAAAATAAAAACCCAGTCCGAATATGGGAGCGGCTAAAAAGGCGCCCGCGGCTCGTCCGAAGGAATGGCTGGCTACGTTGGTAGCCATGAGGGTAGCTCGAGAGCCGGGCAAAACCTCTGTCATCATGGGAATGGTACTTACCAGGGTAAACTCAAACGTCAGGTAAAACAGGAAAAGTCCAACAAAAGCACCCGGCAGGCTTGCGCCAAGCACAGGCAGGCCGAGCGCGGCTGCGCAGTTGAGTGCCAGTCCTAGCCCGACAGAGCGAACTTTTCCCAGCCTGTCCACCAAGACACCCACGAGCGTCTCACCGCCTAACTCTGACAAACCGATCACAGCAGAGGCCGCGCCCAAAGCTGCAATTCGAAGCCCAAATGTATCCTCCATCCAGACGCCAAAAACAAGGTTGATAACCTCGTTCCCTGTGCTGATGAACATGCCTATCATTAAGCCAGCCAGGGCAGGCCAGGAGGTGAAAACGGATCGCAGGTTATGCCACAAACTGGGCCTGTCCCGATCAGGTACCCGGTCGCGGGGCAATATCCAAAACAGCCCTATCAGAGAGACAATGCCAAGCAGCGACAGCAGGGGGAAAGGCGCCATCCACCCAGCTCTGGCAATCAAGAAGCCGACCACAGGCACTCCCAGGATAAAGCTGAATGACCATCCCAGCTCTGTTACTGCCAGGGCAAGCCCTCTCCGCCGGTAAACAATGCGATCTCCAAGGTAAGCCTGCATCGAGGGATCGAAGGTATATTTGGAGAGCGTCGTGAAAACCAGGGCTAGAATGAAAGCCGGGAAGGTGGGGAAGAAGACAACCAGGGAGACCCCGCTGGTGAACAAAACCATCCCAAAAAGCATACCCGCCTTCCTGCCCCGGCTGTCACCAACAGAAGCCAGGAATGGACCAAAAACTCCTACTAATGCGCGCGTGGTCAAAGCCAGCGAAAGGGTCGCAAGGTCAATCCCCAACCCGCGCCCAAAAACAGGTAGGAATGGATACACCATACGATGGGCAGTGTTAACCACCATACGGATGGCTGAGAATACACCAATTTGAAATCGCAGGGACTCTTTAACCGGTTTCTTCAATGGAGATCAGCTATGAAATAACTTCTTGTGCTAGATGGTTTATCCGATGCAAATAGCCGTATAGGCATTACGACCATCATCGAGATGGCAACCACTCAAGTATACATCAACTTGTCAGCGGCTTTTTCGATAGGAATTGTGGTTTCCCAAAATGGCTTGATATTCGCAGCTGTTCCTCGATTTCGAAGGCGCCACGCAAAAGGGGCTGTCCAAAAAGAACTGGACAGCCCTTCACTTTTTTAAAGAACCGTGATTCAATAGGGGAATGAAAAGAAAACCAGTTGCGCCAGTCTTCAAACCCTACATCATGAACCAACCGCACCTATTGCCGCCCAGCTATGATGAGCTAATCGAGGCGGACCATCTGGTGCGGGTGGTGAACCGGGTCATCGACCAACTCGACCTGAGTGTGGTCTTGGCCAGGTACAAGGGAGGCGGGACTTCCAGCTACCATCCGCAGATGCTGCTGAAGGTCCTGGTATATGCCTACTGCAAAAAGATCTATTCTTCGCGCAAAATAGCGGCTGCACTGTGCGAAAACATTCATTTCATGTGGCTGAGCGGGGAGAACCAGCCTGACTTTCGCACCATCAACGATTTTCGAGGCAGTCGGATGAGAGGGATTATCGACCAAGTCTTTGCCGAAGTACTGGAATACCTGATCGATGCTGGCTATGTCAGGCTGGAGCATTATTTTGCGGATGGAACCAAGCTGGAAGCGGATGCCAACAAGCACAAGGTGGTATGGGCTAAACGGAAAGAGAACTACCAGAAACGGGTCCGCCAGCAGATCCAGGAGCTGATCCAACAGATCGAACAGGCCAATGAGGCAGAGCAGGCCGAGTACGGGGAGGAAGACCTGGAAGAGCGCGGGGGGAACAACTCAGGAGAGTTGAATTCAGAACGGCTCAAGCAGCGTATCGAAGAGCTCAACCAGCGACTGCGAGAGCGCAACCAGCCCAAGAAAGAAACACAGGCCGAGCGTAAGGCACTAAAAAAACTGAGTGAAGACTGCCTGCCCCGCCTGGCGAAGTATGAGCAGCAGACGCAGGTGCTGAAGGGGCGTTCGAGCTATTCCAAAACGGACCCGGATGCCAGCTGCATGCGGATGAAGGAAGATCGGGGTGCTGAGAAGCCCTGGCCGAAGCCAGCCTACAACCTGCAGATGGGCACCGAAGGGCAGTTCATTGTTGGCTTTAGTGTGCATGGTCGGGCAGGCGATACGGCCTGTCTGATCCCGCATTTGGAGCAGGTGCGCACGAACCTGAATGGACGGTTACCCAGGAAGATTGTGGCCGACGCCGCCTATGGGAGCGAAGAGAACTATGCCTATCTGGAGCAGCAGGGAGCGGAGAACTTCTTGAAATACAACACCTTTTACCAGGACACACACCACTACCGCAAGCCGGAGATCCTGCGAGCTCACCAGTTCCGGGCGGAAAACTTCGCCTATGAGCCGGAAAGCGACACCTTTGTCTGCCCGGCAGGCAAGTTTTTACACTTCCAATACACTTCCCGCTATACCACCGACAACGGCTATGTCACTAATCGGCGTACCTATGAGTGCTATGATTGTGCCGCTTGTCCGCTCAAGAGCCAATGCACCAAAGCCAAAGGCAACCGCAAGATCCGGATCAGTTTTCGCTTGTTGAAATACCGCCAGCAAGCCCGAGAAAACCTGACCGGTGAGGAGGGAGAACGGCTGCGCTCGGCTCGCTCAACCGAAGTGGAGACCGTCTTTGGACATCTCAAATACAATCTGGGTTTCCGAAGAGTTCATCTGCGGGGCCTGGAGAAGGTGAAAACGGAGTTGGGGATCCTAAGTATTGCCCATAATATGATGAAATTAGCGGCCTAAAACCGCTAATTTTTTTCTGTCTATTTCTAGAGAACCTTTTTTTCTAGTTTATTAATCCAAAAGGGGCTGTCTGAAGGTTATTTTCAGACAGCCCC
>CAZAQS010000050.1:0-2935 GCA_964486825.1 uncultured Anaerolineaceae bacterium
TTGCTTCTTCTAGTCCGATTTCATCGCCAGGATCCAAAGCGGGTGGGGGAACAGGCAATCCAGATTCGTGGTACTCGACTGGCGCTTGAGACTGGTCGTAAAGCTCTGCCTGCTCTCCCGCAAAGTAATCGAATGGCAGGTTCAAGAAGGTCTGGCTCCATTCGCGAGGATCAACTGCGGTAGGCGCTGTTTCAGGATCTATATCCGCATTTTGAAGGTTGGCTTCGGCGGTTGTGACGGACAAAGACCTCTCAAGGGTGGTGATTCTCCAGGCGCTGCCGTCATAGGTGGCATATTTTAGCGCTCCATTGATGGTGTCGTAGTAACTGATATGCGGGCGGTTGGCGCTGTCCAAAGCCAGGGAAGCGTACTTCCCGACTCCATAAGCCTGGTCAACAGTTTCAACTTGCCAGGCGCTGCCGGTGTAGCGGGCATAATACAGGTGGTCGCATCCGTACGCGATATGGGGATTTCGGTTGGAGGTGTTGTCAACGCGCAGGCTATGGCTGCTCATCCAGTGGAACCATTTGGGGGCATCTACATGCTCGGAAGAAAAGACGATGATTTGCTCGCTTGTGTTTTCTTTCGGGCTGCTGGGGGGTGCTCCGAGTGCAGCGCCCGCCAGCATACCTAAAATCACAAGCACTGGGGCAAGACTGGCAGTGATTTTGTATAGCGTGATTTTCATATCCTTTTATCCTTTGTTTAACAGCAACTATTTGGCAACCTGTTATCCAATCCATTCTTTATGGGTTGAACCTGGTGATGCTCTACTTCCTGCCAAGGCATTTCAATGAGATTCTAGACGGTGACAGTTACACCCTGGTTGCGCGCCTGTTTCAAACTTGAAACGATCGTATACAGATCTGAAACATATTTCAAGCGTACATTTTGGGTTTGGTTCTGATGATGGTAGCCTCGATTACTGGATATCAGTATTGTCCTGATCCATAGACGCTGGCCGGTCTGAAAAAGTTCTCTGTGTTCCAGGCGAAAATATAGATCAGTCCGCGAAAGTGATTTGGCCTGGTGATATGCTATACTTTTATGGATAATACCGATTAAACCACTGATCTAGGATTGGCGATAGGGAAATCGGAAGTTGGTAAAATTTGGATCTTAACTCAGGCTGTCTAGAAGAACAGTCTGTAATGGTATGGAGTAAATGCCCGGATTAAAAGAAGTCTCCAATGTATGGAAGAACCTGCGCGAGGTGGACCTACGTCCCATCCGAGAGGCGGCCCTAAGGCCGGTGAAAATCGCCCTGGTAGGAGCGGTTGGCTCAGGCCGGCATACCCTGGCAAGTCAGATGCGCATCGATCCGTCTCACCCACAGATGCAGAGCCAGACCCCGCTGATGATCGGCGAGCTGAAAGACCCCGATTGGACCTCGGGAGCCGACCTTATCATTCTCGTTATCGATGCTACATCAAAAAATACCTCCCGTGAGCAGGCTCTGGCGCGAGGTTGGATAGACTCAGGAAAAAAAGTCCTGGTGTTCCTGAACAAGATCGATCTCTTAGCCCACGGGCAAATGCTGGAGGATTGGAACACCTGGCAGGTAAACCACCTGGTTTATGCTTCTGCAAACAACCCCCAGTCTCTGCTCGAAAACTTCGTGCCGGTTATGCTTGAGCTACTTCCAGACCAGTTGATCGCATTGGCGCGCCAGTTTCCTTTGTTCCGGGTGCCGGCGGCCAATCTCCTGATCGGGGAGACTTGTTTTTCGAACGCCGCTTATTCGCTGAGCTCAGGCCTGGCGGGGGTCGTGCCGGCCTTGATCGTACCCATGAATATATCAGATATGGTTGTGCTTTCCAAGGCCCAGGCTTTTCTTGTATATAAGCTCGGCCTGTCTTTGGGCCTTTCTACAGAGTGGCGAGATTATGTTGCTGAGTTTGGTAGCGTAGTGGGCAGCGGCTTTTTATGGCGCCAGCTGGCTCGCCAGTTGGTGGGCTTGATACCGGTATGGGGCATCGTCCCGAAGGTTGGCGTAGCTTATGCAGGGACGTACGTTGTAGGCCACGCTGTTTTAAAGTGGTATCTGACGGGCAAGCACCTGTCTCCCCAGCAGATGCGCGCCTTCTACCTGCAGGCTTTTGATAAGGGGAAACAGGTCGGGAGAAAGCTATTACAGAAGACGCCTCGTCCACGGCTCTTGAGGAGGCGGACGGCCCGGCTCAAACCTCCATCAGGCTTCAAAAACTGTGCGAACTGCGGCAAGCCGAATGCCGAGGATGCCCATTTTTGCCAGTACTGTGGGCAAGTGCTCGAAGCGATTGAATCTGCCTGAGGGGGTATAATACGAAGTAGCAGGCCGGACTTCCGGTTGCATGAACAATCTGACTGCCCTTCACCAGTACATCTCGTCTTTACAGGATGTAATTTCAGACGCAGTGAAGTGAAGATTTGGGCGTTTTGCGGGTACCTTCCTGTAAAACGTCCAATTTCCGATAGGTGATGGGTGGAAATTCTAGCCACCTTGTAAATATCGTATATACAGGGGAATGGCTACCGCAAAAATTTCAATTTGAAGGGGAATTCGTAGATATGGAGTCGACTTTAAAAATATTGGTTCCGATGGCGGGCTTGGGGACTCGCTTGCGCCCGCACACCTGGAGTAAGCCTAAGCCATTGATCAGCGTGGCAGGCAAGGCCGTATTGGGTCATGTGCTGGATATGTTTTCCGAGATACCGCACCCTGAAAATATCGAATATATCTTTATCGTGGGATACCTGGGAGAGCAGATCGAGAAATACGTCCAGGAGAACTATCCGCATCTCAAAGCGCATTACGTTGTCCAGGAAGAGATGCGCGGGCAATCACACGCCGTTTACCTGGCCAAAAAACACCTTCAAGGTCCGGTCATCCTGACGTTTGTAGATACGCTGATCGAAGCGGACCTGAGTTTTCTTGATGCGGAGCCTGCTGAAG
>CAZAQS010000050.1:2945-23272 GCA_964486825.1 uncultured Anaerolineaceae bacterium
GCTGAAGGGGTCGCATGTGTAAAGCCGGTTGCCGACCCACGCCGTTTCGGGGTGGCTATGATCAACGACCATGGATATGTGGATAAGCTGATCGAGAAGCCCCAGGATATGGAGAACAACCTGGCTATCGTAGGCTTTTACTATTTCCATAAGGCTGAAGATTTGTTGGATGCAATTGAAGAGCAGATGCGCCGGGATATCCAGCTTAAAAATGAGTTCTTTCTGGCAGATGCTATCAATATCATGCTCGAAAGAGGCTTGAAGATGCGCACCATGCGGGTGGATGTCTGGTTGGATGCAGGCACGTCGGAAACCGTCCTGGAGACCAACCGGTACCTGCTCGACCACAGCCGTGATAATAGCCAACAGGCATCTCGGCCGGGAGTCCTGATCAATGCTCCGGTTTATATTCACCCGTCGGCTCATGTGGAAAATTCCGTCATCGGTCCTTATGTATCCCTGGGCGCAGATTGTCATGTGGAGAGCAGTATCTTGCGAGATTCGATCGTATCAGAGGGCGCGCAGGTAGTTGATGTAATCCTCGAGAAATCCCTGATCGGTCAAAAAGGCTGCATACAAGGACGTCCCAGGAACATCAATGCAGGAGACCAGACCGAAGTTGTGCTATAGAGCCGGCCGTATCATACTGCCCTTTTAAGATGCCAGAGAGAGTGGAGTGCTATTCCGGATATGAATACCCCGAACGCCCCAGTGCGTTCTACTGGCAGGATGTGCGAATGGAGATCACTGAGGTCTTGCAGTCCTGGCGTACACCACAGGGAAAAAGATTCCGGGTCAAAACTGAGGACTTTCAGGTCTTCGAGCTGGAATACAATGAGCCTGAGGATGATTGGTTCATCATACAAATGCGTTAAGAGCCGGGCTCTTTGGGAGCCCGATTTTTACCAACCCCAAGAAAAGGAGCGCGCATGAGAGACAGTTACCTGGCCCAGAATGTCGCTAGTCTGAAACCTTCGGGCATCCGGAAGTTCTTCGACATTGTCGCCACAATGCAGGATGTAATTTCCCTGGGCATTGGTGAACCAGATTTTTGTACGCCAGATCATATTATCCAGGCTGGTATTCGTTCTCTCCAGGAAGGAGAGACCCACTACACCTCCAATGCAGGTCGTTTCGAGTTACGCCAGGCGCTAGCAGCTCATCTTATACGACTGCATGGAGTGAGTTATGATCCAGCCGCCGAAATCCTCGTCACGGTGGGCGTCTCCGAAGCTCTCTACTTGAGTATGACCGCGATACTCAACCCGGGGGAAGAAGTCATCATCCCAACCCCCTGTTTTGTCTCTTATCAGGCTGAAGCAATTCTGGCTGGGGGAACGCCGGTGGAGCTACCGACATTCGTCGAAGATGGCTTCCAGGTAAGAGCTGATATGCTGGAAGCAGCCATCACCCCCAAGACCAAGGCAATCTTGTTAGGTTATCCAAATAATCCCACCGGGGCAGTCGCAACGCGTGAATCGATGCTGGAGGTTGCCCGGATTGCAGAAAAATATGACCTAGTGGTGATCTCCGACGAGCTTTACGACCAGTTGGTGTATGGTGTTCCGCATGTTTGTGTTGCTGCACTTCCCGGCATGCAAAAGCGCACTATCCTGCTGGGCGGATTCTCCAAGAATTATGCCATGACTGGATGGCGAGTCGGTTATGCAGCCGGCCCTGCCGACATCATCGCCGGTTTAGTACGCATTCACCAGTATACGATTATGTCTGCACCAACTATAGCCCAGGCAGCGGCCCTGGAAGCGCTTGTAAACGGTGACGAACATGTGGAGCAAATGCGTTGTGAGTACGACCGTCGCAGGAAGTTGATCGTAAAAGGACTGAATGAGTTAGGCCTGCCTACCTTTGAGCCACACGGTGCTTTTTACGCTTTTCCCGACATCCGAGCCACGGGGATGAACGACGAGACTTTCGCGCAGAAGCTATTGGAGGAAGAGAAGGTGGCTTGTGTGCCTGGAACCTCCTTTGGAGCAGGCGGGGAGGGCTTCGTGCGTTGTTCTTATGCAACCGCATATGAAAAGATAGAGGAGGCCCTCGAACGCATGAACCAGTTCATGCGACGCCACGGATGAAAGCCCAGTCCTGAGAAATTAAGAAAGAGATTCATGGATTATGAACCTGTGATCGGTCTCGAGGTACACGCGGAGCTCGAGACCGAATCTAAAATGTTCTGCTCCTGCCCGGTTGTCGACCTTACTCGAGCTGAGCCTAATATAGCCGTATGCCCGGTTTGTTCAGGGATGCCCGGAGTGCTGCCGGTCGTCAACCAGCGAGCCGTCGAATATGGGTTGCGGGTAGCATTGGCATTAAATTGCCAGATTGCCCCTGTCAGCATCTTCGCTCGCAAGAACTATTTTTATCCGGATTTGCCCAAAGGCTACCAGATCTCTCAATATGAGGCGCCCCTGGCTCGTAACGGACATCTCTCGATCCTGACTTCCCAGGGAGAGATGATTGTTCGAATCCGCCGGGTCCACTTAGAAGAGGATACCGGTAAGCTCACCCACGTCAACAAGGACTATTCGCTGGTCGATCTGAACCGCGCCGGCATCCCACTTCTCGAGATCGTCAGCGAGCCTGATCTCAGGTCTGGCGAGCAGGTTCGGGCCTATGCACTGGCGCTACGCTCCTTGCTCCGCTACCTGGGTGTTAATTCAGGAGACATGGAGAAAGGCGTCCTGCGGATCGAGCCCAATATCTCTGTAAGACCGGTGGGCAGCGAAACATTCGGTACGCGTGTAGAGATCAAAAACCTGAACAGCCTGCGCGCACTTGAGCGCTCTGTAGCTTACGAGATCCAACGGCAAATCGAGGTCCTGCGCCAGGGCCAACAGGTGCGCCAGGAGACGGTGGGTTGGGATGTTGAACGGGAAGTCACTTTCACGCAACGGGTTAAAGAGGCCGAGGACGACTACCGTTATTTTCCTGAGCCTGACCTACCCCCCCTGGTCGTCGCATCTTCCTGGATCGAGGAGCTGCGCCAGTCCTTGCCAGAGCTTCCTGCTGCAAAGCTGCGCCGCTTTGTAGAACAGTATGGATTGAACGACTACAGTTCAGGTGTGTTGGCGGCCGAACGCGCAGTGGCCGATTATTTCGAACGCGCTGTGGCTGCCGAGCCCGAGGTTCCCCCCAGGCTACTTTCAAACTGGATTACGGGAGAGCTTTTTGGACTGCTTAACCAGGCAGGCGCAGGTATTGAAAGCGGGCGCGTCTCGCCTGAAGCCCTGGCAGAATTGGTCAGGATGGTGTTTCAAGGCGAGATCAATACTACGACTGCCAAGAGTGTCCTCTCAGAGATGTTCACTAGCGGGCGGTTTCCAAGAGAAATCGTCGCTGAAGGCAGTCTTGGCCAGATCTCGGATACAACCTTCATCTCCGAGCAGGTATCGAAGGTACTTGACGGACACCCCGAGCAGGTATCCGCTTACCTGGCAGGTAAAGCAAGCCTGTTCCAGTGGCTATTTGGTGAGGTCATGCGTAGCGCTTGGGGGCAAGCCAACCCTCAGGTCGTTCGGGATGAGTTGACTCGCCAACTGGATAAGAAACGCGCCGCGTAGGACCAACTGGTTCGCTGCCCTCTGATATTTCCAGTAAACCCCAAAGATGACAGTGTACCATTGGATTCGTGGCAAATGCCATCTTGACGCTAGACTTGAAATTGTGTAAGGTATGAAAGGTACGAGAGGTGTAAACCTAAAGCATAGCGGGCTCCCATGGGAGGCCGATTATTTTTCGAGACTACCAAATCAGGAGAAAATAAGAATGTCTGAAACGATCAATGCCTTTCAAATGGCTCAACGTCAATTTGATGGTGTTGCCAGCCAGCTAAACCTGGATCCGCAGGTATCCGAAATCTTGCGATGGCCTGCCCGGGAGTATAAGTTTATGATCCCGGTGAAAATGGATGACGGCAATATACGGGTGTTCTTTGGTTTTCGTGTCCAGCACAACGATGCGCGCGGCCCGTCCAAAGGCGGAATTCGTTTTCACCCCTCAGAGACTTTAGATACGGTCCGTGCTCTGGCGATGTGGATGACCTGGAAGACCTCGATTGCAGATATTCCCCTTGGCGGTGGTAAAGGTGGGGTACCGGTTGACTCCGCCTCATTGTCCGTGCCTGAAAAGGAAAAACTGTGCCGGGGATGGGTTGGCCAGATGTGGCGAAATATCGGCCCACGACAGGATGTCCCTGCTCCGGATGTTGGCACTACCCCCCAAATGATGGGGTGGATGATGGACGAGTATTCTAAGCTGGTTGGCCAATTTTCCCCTGGCGTGATCACTGGTAAGCCGGTTGGTGGGGGAGGCTCACTCGGCCGTACAGAGGCCACTGGTTATGGTGTCATCTACACCGTGCGAGAGGCCATGCATCACCTAAAGATGGATTCGTCCAAGTCTGTAGCCGCTATTCAAGGCTTCGGAAACGTAGCGCAATACGCAGCGATCGGTTTTGACGAGATGTTGGGCGGTAAAGTTGCTTGTGTTTCCTATTGGGATCGGGATGACCGCCAATCCTACACGGTCAGCCATCCTAAAGGCGTCAATGCTCGATACTTGCAATCGATCACAGACCAGTATGGTTCTATCGATAAGGAAAAAGCCCATCAGGAGGGTTATATTATCGAGGATGGAGAGTGCTGGATCACGAAAGAGGCCGATGTCTTGATCCCGTCTGCCCTAGAGGGCCAGATCAACGCTGAATCCGTGAAAAACGTTAGCAGCCGGGTGCGCCTGATTGCAGAAGGCGCCAATGGACCTACGACGCCCGAAGCAGACGATTTCTTTAAGAACTATGATATCTTTGTGATACCGGATTTCCTGTGCAATGCTGGCGGAGTGACGGTTTCTTATTTTGAAAGCGTCCAAAACGATATGAATTACTATTGGACCAAGGACGAGGTCCTCCAGCGCCTGGATACAAAGATGACCCAGGCATTTAAAAGCGTATTAGAGATGTCCGAGGGCGAGAAGGTTTATATGCGAGATGCTGCGTATATGGTAGCTATCGCCCGGGTTGTAAAAGCCATGGAGCTACGCGGCTGGTTGTAAGCGTAGTAAATTTATAAAAATAGGAAATGAGTGTGTCATTTTGCATGGAGCGCCAAACACACTCATTT
Organism: uncultured Anaerolineaceae bacterium; assembly: GCA_964486825.1. GTDB lineage: Bacteria > Chloroflexota > Anaerolineae > Anaerolineales > UBA4823 > CAZAQS01. Next base: position 8,084 of record CAZAQS010000050.1, read on the forward strand.
TCTCTTTAAATTCCTTGCATTTCGTACCAATATCCTTTACAATTTCGCTGTTTCCTATACTATGCTGCTTGGCTTACACACAAATGCCGATCTCTCCAGACATCTTGAGAGTGCTGTTAGTCCTCAGCCAGTTTGGCATGGCTATCCTGGCGTTGTTGTTCCTCAGGAAGCGAGTTTTGTCCCTGGCAGAGTACCTTGTGTGGGGGCTGCTTGCCTTATTGCTGCCGTTCTTGGGCCCATTCCTTGTGATTCTGATCAAGCCGGGGCAAAAGCAAAAAGGCAAACCAGGCAGATGTTCCGAAAGAATGTTACGCTGATTTCTATACCTGTCTAAAGAGGAAAAGAGATGCCGTTAGGCGATTTGAAAAGCGACGCCGAGCTTATCCGGAGTCTTCAATGCGGCAACCGGCACGCCCTTGGGAGCCTGTACGACCGCTATAAGCAAAAGGTCTACCAAACTGCATTTGCCATTACCGGTGATCCGGACGTGGCATCCGACATCCTGCAGGATGTGTTTTTGCGCTTGTTCCGCTACTCTAAAACCATCGATCCAAACCGCCCCCTTGACCCATGGCTTTACCGGGTTGCAGCTAACCAGTGCTATTCGTGGTTGAAAAGCAGGCGGCGATGGTTTCACCCTCTGGAGGATATTGCGGATTGGTTAAATAGCTCTGAAGATACCCCCTTGAGCGAGTTGATGGGAATCGATGAAGACTGGCTCCATGTTCAGAAAGGTCTTTCGGCGTTACCAGTTGCCCAGCGCCTGGTTGTCGTAATGTATTATTTGAATGACCTGTCAATTGACGAAATTTCAGCTGCCTTGAATGTCCCGGCTGGGACGGTGAAGTCGCGCTTGCATTATGGTCGAGAAGCCCTTAAGAAGAGCCTGCTCCGGGAAGGACAAGGAGAAGCCTTCTCAAGCCTGGGATGCGAATTTACATAGGACCAGCAGATTTCTCTCTTCAGCGATCCTATTAATCCTCTGCCTCAGCCTGATCTAACCAGAAATCTCCGATCCGGTCATAGATGTCCTGGGGAAAGCGAAGTTCACGGTAGACATTGCAGGCGCTTGGATCGTGAGGGTCCGGACAAATCTGAAACTCTTGCTGCGATTGCCATTCCAGAATCCTTTCGCGCTTAGGTGGGTTGTAATCACGCTCTGTAACCTGGAGCAGCAAAGCCTGACCGGACTGTTGGTTGAAGCCCGGCTGCTTTGCAAGTAGGGCAACCAGTTCTCCCTCCGGCAAAAAATGCCGGGCTACAATGGCAAAGGTAAGCCTGCCGTACTCACCAACATCTTCACCTGATTTCATAGCGTCAAGCAAATGGGCCATCATAGGGGAATCTTCCAGACGGTCGCTCCGCAAATCATCCGGTCCACCTCCCGGTCCACGGGATAGATTGCTTGCATTCATTAGCACCTCCTTAACAAAAATCAATTCCAGATCCACCAGAAGTGGTTACTTTGTTATGCATTATATAGATCAAATGTTCTCAGGGTTAACTATAACATCTACCCTCCCCATATATCAATAAGGGGTTTTCCGGAAGACAAGTAGGGATATCCCTACCTTTGTATGGGAGGTAGTTTTTACAGGGTTTGGGAAAAATAGCGCATTACGAGAGAGCGGTCTTAGCTTGTTTGTGGATGTCTTTTGAGCCAACCTGAGCGTCAACCAACAGCGGCAGCCAGATTGTGAACTCCGCTCCCTTTCCAAGTTCGCTATTCAAGACGATCTCCCCGCTGTGCCGTTCGATAATGTCGTAACAGATGGAAAGACCCAGACCTGTGCCCGAATCTTTGGTAGTAAAGAAAGGCTCGAATATCTGGGATATATTATCGGGATGGATGCCCGGGCCAGTGTCCTTAAAGGATATCCCTACCCGGTTCTTTGATTCATCCAGGCAAATTTGAACGTAGATGGTTCCTCCATCCGGTTGCATGGCTTCAACCGCATTTAGGCAAATGTTCAAGAAGACTTGTTTGATCTGGTCCGAAATGCCTGCAATTTTAATGGTAGAAGAAATTTTCGATGACTGCCAGGCCACGTTTTCGTGCTGCAGATGAGGGCTAATCAACGCGTGAACGTCTTCTAAAATGCCTTCAATATCCAGAGCGGCCATCGGCTCGGCTTTAGAAGGCCGATAGATCTCTCTCAATTGCGTCACAAGGTTAGACATCCGCTTGGATTCGGAAAGCGCCATTTGGATGAAGTTTTGCTCGAGGGGCTCTGGGGGCAGATCTTGCTGGATCAAATACAGGCAGTTCTGGATGGTTTGGATTGGGTTATTAAGTTCGTGAGCTACCGATGCAACCATGCGGCTCATGGCAGAATGCTTTTCCGCCTGCACGAGCTGCCTGCGCATGGATTGTTCTTCCTGTAAGGCCGTTTCGAGGTCACTGTACAGGCGGGCATTGGCAATAGCGAGTGCAGCCCGATCTGCAAGGCTTTGCAACAGGAACTCATCCTCGACCGAATAAGCTCTTTCCGGCAACTCCCGGAAGAGCGCCAAAGCGCCAATCACACTACCTCGCGTTCGCAATGGCAGGCCAATGGCGCTGGCAATTCCAAACTGCTGGTGGTATTTTATAAATGCAGGCAATGGCAGGAGCAGGTTAGCTTGCCCTTCCGTGCTCACCTCTTGCAGGACCATTCTGCCGATGCGCAGTACATCCGCGATAATGCCTTGATCCGTAGGCAGGGGGATCTTCAAGATATCTTCCAGGATGGCCGAAGCTTCTGGATCCGTATGAGAAAAGGCCGTGTAATGAACTCGCTGCGGTCCTTCTGCTGGTACGAAAACCAAGCAGCTATCTCCAATCATTTCAGCGGTATATCTTGCAACCACATCGACGATGGCCTGGTAATCAGGGCCGGCTTCTACTAACACGCGAGACATCTCTGCCAGGGTGCCTGCCCTGGCGGCATTCTGTTGGATCAAGTTTTCAGCTTGTTTGCGCTCCGTGATATCCTGTTTGAGGGCAATGAAATGAGTGATATTCCCTCGATCATCCCTTACAGGCGTAATGGTTTGCTCTTCGATATAAAGAGAGCTGTCACTACGCCGGTTAATCGTTTCTCCTCGCCAGACCTTGCCGGATTTGACGGTCTCCCACAAACTTTCGTAGAACTTGATATCGTGCAGACCTGAATTGAGAAAGCGAGGGTTTTGGAAAAGAACCTGTTCTGGAGAATAACCCGTCATCCTCGAAAATGCCGGGTTGCTCCACATTATTTTCCCCTCCTGATCTGTAATGAAGATACCTGTATCGGCCGATTCGAGTGCCTTGGTCAGCACCAGCATATGCGCTTCTACCTTTTTTCGTTCAGCGATCTCGTTTTGAAGCTCCTGGTTTGCCTTTACCAGTTCCTTGGTTCGTTCTTGGACGCGTTGCTCGAGCTCATCATGAGCTTTTTTAAGCGCTTCCTGTGCATGAGTCCTTTCGATGGCGTAGCGAATGGTCCTCTCTAGGAGACCCGGATTAATCTGACCCTTCAATAAGTAATCGACCGCCCCCATCTGCATGGCTTGAAGGTCCACTTCATAACTGCCTTGCCCGGTCAGGACGATCATTGGGGATTTGCAGCCCCTGGCGACGGCCTCCCGAACATAATCCAAACCGGTATAGGAACCAAGCTGGTAGTCGACGAGGATTGCATCCAGATCCTCGATTGGGAGGGCCTCAAGTGCTTTTTCGTAACTGGGCGCCCACAACAGCTCGAGAGCATCACCTTTGGCCTCTGTAAGCATGTCCAAAGTCAAAAGGTAATCGTCCGGGTCATCTTCGACGAGTAATATTTTCCAATGGGGGCTTTCCACCGGAAGCGTCTCCTTCAAGCCGGTTTAGAATTCAATGGAATGACCACTTGTACCTCAGTTCCCTGTTCGGGGGAGGAACTGATCTTGCTCCATCCTCCTACCGCGTCGGCTCGCTCCCGGATACCTACCAGGCCTAAATGTCCTCGACGGGCCATCGAGATCCATTCACTCGGCACCTCAAAGCCGCGCCCATTATCTTTTACAGCCAGCTCCACCTGGTCATCATTCACGGTGAACTGTACCTGGACTTCATTGGCGTTCGAATGCCTGGTCACATTATTGAGCAGCTCCTGGTATATGCGGAAGAGGGCCAGGCGGACTTGTTCAGGGAGCGTCAACCTGTCCTGCATCAGGTCCAGTTTAAGTTGGATCTGGGGATGTTTTTCCTGGAAGTTATCTGCGTGAGACCGGATGGCTTTTTCCAAACCGTAAGGGATTAGTGCTGGGGGTCTGAGCTCACTGCAGAAGGCGCGCAAATCCTTGATCTGGCTCGTTAAAACCTCCCGCATCTCCTGCAGGTGTGATAGGACAGTATCAGCCTCCAAAGGTTGGGTATACATGGAACTTAGGGCCTGTTGTAAATGGAGATCCATGCCGATCAGCTCTTGTAAGGTGCTGTCGTGGAGCTCTTGGGCAATATACAGTCGTTCCATTTCACGGTACTGCATCAGCCGGTGCTGGACTTCAATATGGGCGGTCTTCTGGTAGATCTCTTCTTCAGCCTGTTTGCGCTCGGTAATATCCTGGAAAATGGCTACTGCCCCTTTGATCACACCTGCTCTATCCCGTATGGGAGCGGAGCTGCTTAAAAGCGAGCGCTGCTGACCGTCTGGCCAGTGAATGAGCAGCTCGATATTATCGATGCTAACCCCATCCAGAGCGGAACGGGTCAGGGGCAAGTCGCGCGGGTCATAAGGGGTTCCATCTGGGTAATGGATCATTAGCTGTGCTTGTTTGGAGTAATGCTCGCCAATTGGGACAGGTCGTGAATACAGCCTTTCAGCCACCGGGTTGATCAGGATTATGCGACTTTCTTCATCGGCCACCACAATGGCTTCCGGCGCGTTTTCTATGATGGCCTGTAGCTTGGCCTGTTCTGCCTCAAGCTGGAGAAGCAACTGGTCGCGTTCTATGGCATACTGTTCTACGCGCAGATGCTCTATCTCTACCTCCACCAGTAGCCGCTCACGCTCTTGAGCGGAGCGCTCGCGCTCGGCTAGCTCGACCTGCAGATGCTGGTTGGTTTCCTGCAATTCGAGCGTGCGTTCTGCCACGCGGGCCTCCAGCTCTTCCTTTGCCTTGCGCAATTCTTGTTCGGCGAGATCTCGCTCGGTGATATCAAAAGCGGTCACCACAAAAGCCGGCCGGCCCTCGAACTCAAAATCTCCAGCTGTGAGGTCGATCCAACGCTCCCTGCCGTCTTTTGTTAGCAGCTTTAATTCATAACGCATCGGATATAGGATTCCGAGCTGCTCATCGCGGATGCTGCCAAGGCCGTTCTTCCTGAGTGCTTCCTGGTAGTTTGGATGAGCAATCTCCCAGAACTCCATCTCTAGAAGCTCGTCTGGCGTAAAGCCGGTAATGTATTTGGCTGCCGAGTTAGCATAGCAGATTTGCATTTCTTGGACGATGAAAATGGCAGTTGAGGTAGTTTCTGCCAGTTGGCGGAATTTCGCTTCACTCTCGCGGACAGCCTTTTCAGCTCGCTTCCTCTCAGCGATCTCCCCGCGCAGGTCGATATTTGCCCGAGCCAGCTCGCTTGTCCGCTCCTGGACGCGTATTTCGAGCTCCTCTCGAGCGCGTTGCAGGGCGTCCTCGGCTTGCTTCCTTTCGATTGCATAGCGAATGGTACGCTCGAGCAGGCTGGGGTTAATTTGTCCCTTTACCAGGTAGTCCACAGCTCCCACTTGCATGGCCTTGATATCTACCTCGTAACTGCCATGCCCAGTCAGAACGATCAAGGGCGCTTTGCAACCCATATCCAGCGCTTCTTGGACGAAATCCAGGCCATTTCGGGTATCCAGGTTATAGTCAACCAGGATGACGTCCGGATGTTTATCCCGCAGGGTCTCGAGCGCTCCATCATAGGTTGGCTCCCAATTGAGCTCGAACTGGGAGCCTTTGGCCTCCAGGAGCATATCCTGTGTCAGAATATAATCGTCCTCGTCATCCTCGACGAGCAGTATTTTCCAGATTTTGCTGTTGATCTCAATTTCCATTCTTATTTGCTTTGGTTCTTGGTCATCTGGTAATGGATCACACAATTGCGGCCGTTCTTTTTTGCTGCGTACAAGGCCTTGTCTGCAGCCTCGATCAGATCTTCTTTTGTGAGCGCGTCATCGGGAAGGCAGGCGATTCCCAGGCTGATCTGTACCGGTATTTTGTAATATCGGCCAGAATCCTGCATGATATAAAAAGGCTGTGCAATGATCAGGCTACGCAATCTCTCCGCCACATCTAAGGCTTGGTCGGGAGTCGTCTCAGGGAAGATGATAAAGAATTCATCTCCGCCCATGCGGGCGGGTTGGTCAACCGAACGAATGGTCGCAATGAGCAGTTTTGCTACCCGGCGCAACACCTCGTCTCCCAACTGGTGCCCGTAGGCGTCATTTACATTTTTGAATTTATCGATATCCAGGGCAACCAATCCCACTGGATGACCAAAGCGGTTATACCGGCTGATCTCTTCTTCAAGCCGGAAGTTGAATTCCCGCCGGTTGTACAGGCCGGTTAGCTCATCTCGTGTAGCCCGCTCGTTTAATATATTGATCAGGTGGGTCCGTTCTACCGCATAACGGATCGAGCGTTCCAATAGCTGAGGATCGATTTGTCCTTTGACCAGGTAATCGGCTGCGCCAGCTTGCATGGCAGCCATGTCGACCTGGTAATTCCCTTGTCCGGTTAATATGATAATGGGCGCCTTACAGCCGGTGAGAATTGCCTTTTGCATCAGCTCCACCCCGTTTTGTTCTCCGAGATGATAATCGACCAGGTAGACATCATGCTCCCCTTTTTGGAAAGATTCAAGGGCTGCCTCGTAGGTCGATACCCAATCGAGTTTAAAGCTTACCTGTTGAATATCCGTGGATATGTAAGAACGGTCGGCGAGCAAGGTATTGGTCAAGATGTATTCATCCTCATCATCATCGATGAGCAGGATACGCAAAACTTTGTTAGCCTGTACCATCATAAATATCCCAATTCCTCGCTCTTCAGCAGTTTATGCGCCGAGGCGAGCGCAGTAACACGGTAGATCTATTAAAACAAACGGTAATTAATATGGCGGCAGCTCTACAATTTCGAACCAGTACTTGCCTATCATCCGCATAACCTCAACCAGTTGCTCCAGGTATACGGGTTTGGTAACATAACCACTGACGCCCAAATCGTAGGAGCGCAGGATATCCTCTTCGGCCTTCGAGGTGGTCAGTACGATGACGGGTATCCTGCGCAGGTTTGGATTACCTTTGATCTCTTTTAAAGCTTCTCGCCCATCTTTACGGGGCATATTCAAGTCGAGCAAGATCACACCAGGGCGTGGAGCCGCTTCATAACTGGGGTAACGCCCTTCATGACAAAGGAATTCCATCAGCTCTTCACCATCTTTTACGAAATATAGCTTATTTGCCAGCCTTGCTTCTTCTAAAGCCTCTTGAGTCAATAACCTGTCATCTGGATCATCCTCAGCCATAAGGATAGATACAGGTATTCCCCGGTGCTTCATATTGGCTCTCCTTCACGATGGTCGAGTTGCTTTGAATACAGTCTTGTGGATTTCTCCCACTGCGTATAGCTGCGCTACGGCTACGGGTTGTTCGAGTCTACCATAAACGGATATCCAGGGGCAAGGATCAGGATGGAGGCAGCTCAACGATCTGGAGCCAATACTTTCCTAAAGTTCTCATCACATTGATCAGGCCATCAAAGGTTACCGGCTTTGTTATATATCCGCTCACACCCAGGTCATAAGATTTAAGGATATCCTCCTCCGCTTTCGATGTAGTCAGGACAACCACTGGAATGATCCGAAGGTTCGGGTCGGCCTTAATTTCCTTAAGGGCTTCTCGCCCGTCTTTTAGTGGCATATTTAAATCTAGCAGAATCAGCCCCGGTCGTGGGCAGGAGGTACAATCTTCGAATGCCGCTCTCTTATACAGATAATCCATGAGCTCTTCACCATTGGTGACAAAACGAAGATCATTCACCAGGTGGGCTTCCTCGAGCGCATCCTTGCTCAACAAGCGATCATCTGGATCGTCCTCTGCCATTAAAATTACGACTGGTTCTGTTTTTTTCTTCATGTAGCTTCTCCAATTATCACATTTTCATGCCTTATCGGAAGGCTTATGATAAATTTGCTGCCAAGGCCAGTATGGCTTTTTGCGTTGATGCTACCTCCATGTCGCTCGACAATTTTCCGGCAGATAGATAAACCAATACCGCTGCCTTCGTATTCATCGCGCGCGTGTAGCCTCTGGAAAGGTTGGAAAATGCGATCCACGTACTTTTCATCAAAGCCGATCCCGTTATCCTCCACAATAATCTCAACCTGTTTCATCCACCTTTTTTCCAGGTTCTCATCTTGTGCGTAGACCTTTATGATGGGTGGGGAATTGGGTTGACAGAACTTCAGACCATTCTGTATAAGGTTCTGCAATAACTGGCGCATCTGGACCGGATCGGCGTCGATAACAGGCAGGTTTCCGATCTCCACCCGCCCCTGGCTCTCCTCGATAAGCAATTCCAGGCTTGAGGCTACCTCTTCTGCAATGGTAGACAGATTCGTCGGAACGAAGGGGAGCGCTTTTGTCGTCAGCTGTGAATAAACCAATAGATCGTTGATGAGCGCCTGCATGCGAGCTGAAGAGCTGCGCATGCGCTCGACGTAATCAAGGCCTGACTCTCCCAGGCTCGGCCCGTGTTTTGCCTTGAGCCGCTCACCAAAAGCCTGGATCTTGCGCAGTGGTTCTTGAAGATCGTGGGAGGTAATGTATGCGAAATCTTGCAGTTCTCGGTTGCTACGCTCGAGCTGTGTGGCGTACCGCTCCAGTTCAGCCTCGCTCTTTTTGCGCTCCGTAATATCGAACATCACCCCCTGGATGAATAAGGGACTGCTATTTTCGTCGGTTACGATCGTGGATTCATCCCGGATCCAAACCGTTTGCCGGTTGCGTGTCAGCAGGCGGTATTCCAGTTGGAGACCGTTCTTCTTTTCACGGCTGTCTTTGATCTGTGCTAACACGTGATCGCAGTCATCCCTGTGTAGCTGTTTCGCCAGCTTGTGAGGATCCGACAACCACTCTTGGGGAGAGAAGCCCAACATCGTTTCGACTTGAGGGCTAATGTAAATATACGAGCCATTCCCATCCAGGCGCGTTGTATATGTAATAGCTGGTATCTGCTCCACCAGGGTGCGGAAGCGGGTTTCTGCCTGCCGCACTTGCATTTCTCGTAACTGGACGGTCTTGGCCATTTCATCGAAGCCGGAGGCCAATTGATGCAGCTCCCCATTCCCTGGTTTTATTCCTGTGCGGGCGCTCAGATCCCCGCCTGTCATGCGCTTGGCTGCATTCAGGACAGCATCCAACTTACGTACGATAAAGACGTTTCCGCTATACCACGCCACTCCCATGGCAATGAAGGTAATCAGCGCCAGGGTCAGCAAGTTACGGCTGAGCTGTTGGTTTGCTTCTGCATAGGCTATCTGGGTGGGTATGCCTATACTAACGTAAGCACGGTCGCTCAATCCCTGTAAAGGGATAAAGGCGAACAGGCGCAAGACCCCATCCACGCCAGCTGCCTCAACAGTCCCTTCACCCCGTTCTGTGATGATTGTTTGGATGATAGGAGCCTCAGGTAGCACCCTCCCAACCCATATTTCAGGATCAGGTTCTCGAGAGACGATGGTGCCATCCTGGGCGACGATCAATAATGCGCTCAAATCGGGAAGTTGGATTTCGGAGATCAGCTCCTGCAACCAGCGTAATTCCAGGTTTGAAAGCAGGACTCTCCCTTCTCCCCCGCTATCTATTATAGGGTAAGCAATCGGCAGCACCGTCCGTCTCGTATCTGGCAAAACAAGAAAATCTCCAACTATAAAAGCATTTCTTTCAAGCGCTTGTTGGAAATGGAATTGCCCGCGCGGCGAAGGGATGGTCTCATCGATCGTCGAGGAACACAAGATATCTCCTGAGCTTGAAGCAAGCCGGATCCAACCGTACCTGCGGTATTGGCTGACGATTTCATCCAATAATTGTTCGCAATTGGTTAGATCGTCCCCGTGTATCTGTGGGAGGTTCGCAAGGGCCACTAAAAACTGGTTGGCCCCTTCTATCTGTGCACTATGATTGCTGGCTGCTAAACGAGTCAGACGAAAAGCGTCCTCTTGGGCGCTCTCGCGGGCCATTTGGCGTTGTTCCAACCCGGTATATAGTGTTAGAGCGAGCGCTGGGAGTGCTGACAGCAAAACAAGTAACAGCAAGCGAAAGCGTAGGCTAGAGGTAAACTGCATCGCGAATTACCCCCCGGTCCTGCTCATTTCCCCAACTAACCAGCATGGTTCCGGCGAACAGTTGTATATCATCTTTAGTATTGTACACGAAAAGCGAGCTGCACTAGATTGCATTCTGGTCGACCAGCTCCAGAAATTTTCTGCCAACATGCGGATCGAAATGACGGCCAGTCTGGGAGCGGATATACTGGCGCGCCTTATTCATGCTCCACGCTTTCCGATAAGGGCGGTTAGAAAGTAAGGCATCCCAAACGTCAATGACCGCAAAGATACGGGCTGATAGCGGAATCTCTTCGCCTTTCAAGCGCCGCGGGTAACCGGTACCATCCCAGCGCTCATGGTGGCAGTAAGGGATGTCCAAAGAAGACTGAAGGAAGGGAATTGGGGCTAGCAATTTGTAAGCATAGTCGGAATGCCGGCGCATAATCTCCCATTCCTCCTCGTTGAGCGGGCCTGGTTTATGAAGGATATTATCTGGGATGGCCATTTTGCCGATATCGTGCAATATCGCACCCCGCCGTACTTTGTTAAGCTCCTCCTGGTCGATTCCCATGGCAGAGGCAAGTTGCAGGGTCATATGGGTCACCCGTTGGGTATGCCCTTCGGTTTCCTTGTCGCGCAGCTCGAGCGCCCGGGACCAACCTTCCAAGGCTGTATCATATGCCCGGACGAGGTCGGCGTTGGATTGCTGGAGGCCCTCGAAGAGTAAGGCATTATCAATCGCTATAGCGATCTGGCCTGCCAGGGTTCCTAAGAAATCAGTCCATTCTGGGTCAGGTTCAAGCCGTTCCCTGTGGTAGACCTCCAAAACCCCATTGACTTCTCCCTTTGAGAAAAGGGGCGTTCCAATATATGTGACAAAACCTTCACCTTCTGGGAAAGGTTGGTTATCTATTACTCCTTCTATGGACAAGCTTTTTACATGTAAATCCTTTTTTTCTAGCGCAACTTTTCCTGCAAATTCCTGCCCAAGTCGTACCCGTTTCCGCTGGATGCTCTTTGTCCGAAAGCCCCAACCTATAGAATATTCCAGGTCCCCAGTTTCCTTGTTCAGCAGGAATACTGCAGCCGCATCAACAGCCAGTTGCTGTATGGTCTGTTTCAAAGCGGTCTTCAGCGTAAGTCTCAGGTCAAGTGTTGAGGCGATAGCGAGATCGATCTCGTGTAGTGCCTGGGTATACTGTAAACGTCGTTGAGCATCCTCGAAAAGGCGTGCCCGGAACATTGAGCTGCCAGTAATTTTTCCAATCGCCGTGAGTAGTTGGATTTCGGCTTTTGAAAACCGGCGTTCATTGGAACGGCCTGTGGCGATTAGACCTATAATTTCTGCTTCGGCTTGCAGGGGGACGATTGCTACAGTCTGGCATTCATCCTCCCCATTTCCAGGCTCAGGAAGAACCAAAGCTTTGCGCCCAATATAGGCTTCGGATAATAAGAGAGGATTTATATTCTTTGAAGGTCCGCTGCTCACCAGAATAACAGGCTCAGTATCCTTCGGGTTCGAGCCTTCTGTATTCATCTTAACCTGGATCACCTCTGCCCAATCACTATCCAGCAAATCTTTAATCTCAGCTTCTATCAAGGCCGGCATAGAGCTAAGATTCTGGCCATCTTGCAAGCGGTTCGAGATATGGGCAATCGCAGCTAGCTCTTTGTTTCGAGCTTGCTCTTCTTCATAGAGAAGGGCGTTGCTAATCGCGAGCGTAGCCTGGTCTACCAGCCCTTTCAACAAGGCTAGCTCTTCTTCCGAGTAGGTGCGCTCGCTTCCATCCGTGTAGATGTGCAAAACTCCAAACGCTTCACCAGCACAAACGATTCCAATCGAGACAACCGTTGATGTACCGGATCCTGCATAGACCTTTGCGTGAGGAATATGATCATCCGGTCTTGAAGCTGAATTCAATTGGATCTGCTTGGGTGGGAGGTAAATTTGTTCTTGATTGTTTTGAAGGCGGAGCATGAGCTGCCTGGCAGTCTCCGGTTGCATCTGGTAAACCGCTCCGAGGTGATAGGAATTATCTTCTGAATTGTATATTTGAATACAGGAGGCACTGCCATTGACCGACAGGCAGCTTTCTTCACATACTGCCCCCAGAATGGCATTGAGATCCAACCTGGCATTTAGTCGACTTGCAATACGGAGCAAAGCTTCCGCTTTGGCGGCTTCCTGGCGGATGGTTTCTTCGGCTTGCTTACGTTCCAGCGCGTAGCGGATGGAGCGTTCTAACAGGGCGCCATGCACTTGATCTTTAACCAGATAATCCGCTGCTCCGGCAGCCATAGCCTGCAGATCTACGTTGTACCCACCCCTGCCGGTCAATAATATGATGGGCGCGCGGCAGCCTTTTGCGGTTGCTTCATGCAGCAGCTCCAGACCATCGCGGTGACCCAACCTATAATCAACCAGGAAGATATCATACTCCCCCTCGAGCATCGATTCCAGGCCGTCCTCATAGGTGTCCACCCACGCCAGGCTGTATCTGTAGTGCTCAAATTCTTTCAATAACTCGCGAGTCAGGACGAAGTCGTCTTCATCATCATCTACGAGGAGTATTTTGATTCGTCTTCCCTGCATACCGCTACCTGATTACGAATAAATGATTTTTTCCAAATGCCTCCTAATTGTATCCGATTTGAAGTTGGCCATCTTAGAAATTTGTCACTATATTCCTGGATATAAATCATCATACCTTGGATCTTATCGGCAAAATCTGGCAGAAAAAAGGGCCAATAGAAGAAAATATAGTTGTAAGGCTCAGAAATATGCTTGACTCTAAATAAAATCCCTGTTATATTAAGCTCAGATTGGTATACACCAATATACCATTAGCATATCATTTCACAGGGTAGCACTGTCTTTGACGAGAATTTAATTCCGATGACGATAAACGAATTTCCAGCTGCTCGCGACCGTTTCAGTATGACCGTTCCTCTTTACGTCCAGATCGCAGAAGGATTCCTGGACCGCATAGAATCGGGCGAGCTAGCCCCGGGGGACCGTTTGCCACCTGAACGAGAGCTAAGCGAGTTATTATCAGTAAACCGAATGACGGTGCGCAGGGCGCTACGTATGCTGGAGGGTCAGGGTTTGCTCATCCGCCGACAGGGGGCGGGAACCTATGTCGCCAAGCCCAAAATCGAACGGCAGGCCAGCCAGTTGTTCCCTTTTACACGTGGCATGGAGCAGCGTGGTTATAAACCTGGTATTCAACTGATTACCTTCGAAAGACGACCAGCAGAGACATCCATCGCGCAGAAGTTGGATATACCGGTGGCAGCCCCGGTCTTCCGGGCTTACCGCCTGCGAACCTTGAACCAGGAAGCGGTCATGTTGGAGGATTTCACCGTCCCGGCGAATATCTTCACGAATTTCGATCATCATGACCTGTCTTCCCGTTCCCTCTACGAGATTTTCTCCACTGAATACCAACTTTCGATCAGCCAGGCTCACCAAAGCCTGGAACCAGTTATTGCTTCAGAGTATGAGGCTCGCTTGCTGAATATCGATACCGGCGCACCGATGATGCTGGAGCGACGGTTGGCCTTTGACGAGCAAGGTCGTCCGGTCGAATACAGCAAGGACCTTTATCGGGGGGATCGTTTCCGCTTCATTACGGAGATTGCCTCCCTGGAACTATAGAGATAGCCATGCGACGGTTTTTGAAGAATCCATACAGACCAACTTACGCCCACCAAAAAATGGGCGTAATCTATCTATACGGTTTTTATTCTGTTACGCCATGCACACGTAAGCCATGATCTGTTTAAGATGGGCGTCCATTTCCGTAAAACGGAAACATTTTCAATCGAATGAGTAAGGAGGATAAATGTCAATCGTAAACGCAAAAGATATTTTGATTGAAGCCACCCAAGGGAAATATGCCATCGGGGCATTCAATATTACCAGCCTGGTGCAGATGAAAGCGGTTATCGATATGGCCTCAGAAAAGAAAGCCCCGGTGATCGTTCAGACTTCTGTCAAGCCAGCCAAGTTTTATCACCAGGATGTGCTCGTGGCTATCTACCGGACATTGGCCGAATCCGCTCCCGTCCCAGTGTGCCTGCATCTTGACCATTGCACGGATGTAGAATTCTGCAAAGTTTGCGCTAGCGCTGGTTATACAAATATCATGATCGATGCCTCGAAGCAATCTTTCGAAGAAAACATACGCCAAACAAAAGAGGTCTGTGACTTCGCGCACGCTCTGCCCAATGTCTCTGTAGAAGGCGAGCTGGGGACAGTCTCTGGGGTAGAAGACCAGATCAAGGTGGCTGAAGACGAAGCAGCCCTGTGCAATCCAGAGCAGGTGTTGGAGTTTATCGAGCGTACAGGGGTGGACCTGTTTGCCCCGGCAATTGGCACCGCGCATGGGGTGTACAAGACCAAAAACCCGAAGATAGATTTCGAGCGCATGGGCAAGATTTCAAAGATGGTCAATGGGCAAGGGGTAAAGACGCCGCTGGTTGTCCATGGAGGCACGGGATTGCCGGACGACTATATTTCCCGGTTGATCGAGGTGGGTGGCGCGAAATTCAATGTCTCTACAGAACTCAAATATGTGTTCATTGATACGACCTATAACTATATTGACAGCTGCCGGAACGAATACGATCCCGGGAAAGTAGACGCCGTGGTATTCGACGCGACCCGCCAGGTGGTTGGGCGGTGGATGGATACCCTGGGCAGCACAGGAAAAGCTTAGGACTCTAACAAGGATAGGACTTTCCAGAAAGATCAGGAGATGCCTCCGGTGCACTGGAAGCACGCGTGAGAGCCAAATTAAATATTATAGGAGCAGCAAAATGAAGAATATCGAAGAGTATTATGTCCCGTGGGTGAAAGGGACGCCGATGTA
>CAZAQS010000051.1:0-23204 GCA_964486825.1 uncultured Anaerolineaceae bacterium
TCGCCAGACCGGAATCTCTCTGTGGAACAACTTGGTGGCCAGGTTTTGTGGGTTATTTGACATTGTAAGCAAACTGTGATGGGAGGAATGCGGTCGTTTGGAACCGCACTCCTCCCAGAATCAAGTGCATAGCCGGGTTAGCGGTTGGGTATCCCGTAAATCAAGCCGCCGTTTGTCCACAAGTCGTTATCACCGCGTTCCAGGGTGAAGGACAAGCCATCAGGACCCATATAGCGGTCGTAGATATCTCCGTAGTTCCCTACCGCCCGGATGGCCTTGGCAAGGGCGTCAGCCTCCAGACCAAGGATCGCCTGGCCCCACTCACCTTCTACGCCAAGCAAGCGGCGGATTTCGACGTTATCGCTGGTCAACATCTGGTCGACGTTGGCCTGGGTCACTCCTAGCTCTTCAGCATTGATTAGCCCCCACATGACCGCTTTCACGATATCGAACCACTGGTCGTCACCGGATGGGACTGCCGGGGTGAGAGGCTCTTTCGAGATGGTCACATCCATGATGATATGAGCAGAGGGATCGGCAAACCCGGTGCGCGCGCCGGCCAGCTGGGATTTATCGCTGGTGGCTGCATCGCAACGACCCTCTTCATAGGACCCATACACGGAAGGTAAGTCTTCATAGGTGACGGGTGTAAAGTCAAGGCCGCGTTGGCGAAAGGCGTCTGCCAGGTTCAATTCTGTAGTAGTGCCACTGGTTACGCATATTGTGGCGCCGTCCAGATCGGTAATGTCGGTGATCCCATCCGCTTCTCTCACCATAAAGCCTTGCCCGTCATAAAACATGACCTGGGCGAAGTTGCCCCATTCGGCGTCGCGGCTGGTGGTCCAGGTTGCGTTGCGGGACAGGATATCTACCTCTCCGGTCTGCAAGGCGGGGCCGCGCTCCGCTGCGCTCAAGGGCACCACTTCCACCGCTTCTGGATCATCTAACAGGGCGGCAGCGATCGCCCGGCACAGGTCGATATCGAAGCCCATATTGCGTCCTGCGTCATCCAGGTAACCAAAACCGGGCAGGTCCGTCCGCCCACCGCAAACAAGGTTGCCACGCGATAGGATGCGTTGCACAACCGTTCCATAGCCAGTCGGTAGAGCAGCAGCACCCTCAACCGGGACTTCTACAGTAACTACCACGGTCCTCACCACCTCGACGGTCTCTACAACCCCACCTGTTACGGGAGGCTCGGCCCCCTGCCCACAGGCAGCCAATACCAGGGCAAAGATTACCAAAAAAGCAAATATCGGAAGCATTTCTCTTTTCATATTTCTCTCCTTCAGCGTTTTTTTGTGCTCGAATTGACGATAGGTCCAGGTAAGTATAGATCTATGCCCAGTGGATCACCTCCTTCTGTTGTTGTAAATGAAAGAAAAACTGGCAGGAATCTGATTGAATTGACGAGGGCCTATAAATAGCCCAGGTATGCCCTAGCGATGTTTGGATCGATAGGGGCGGCGTTGGTTGTTTGAGCCTATAACCCCATATTAATAAGACTTCAACAATTATAAGGGAAAAGTATGCAAAGGACAAACCAATTTTTTTACAATTAGTAAGAATTTACCGGGAGTTGAGGATTTCTCGCTAGTGAGAGCCCCATATCGAGAAGCTGCCTTCTTCTTCAAGAAACCTGGCTGATTTCTGCATACCGGGCGCCGGTAAGCTTTACCAGGTCGTCTGGCGCCAGGCGGATATTCAAGCCGCGCTGGCCTCCCGAAACATGGATCTCATCTTGGATTTGCGCAGCCGAATCGACCACCACCTGGAAACCGCGCTTGATTAGCGCCAAAGGTGAGATTCCCCCAGCTTGCAGGCCTGTCAGGCGTTCAGCCTCTCGCTCGGTTGGTAGGTGGAGCTTTTTCTCACCCAGCGCTCGCGCCAACGCTTTCAGATCGACCTCGTTCGGGCCGGGAATCACAGCCAGCACGGGTTTGCCCTTTCCTTCCCTTGTCACGACGATCGTTTTGTATACCAGTTCGGGAGGGGCCTCTAATAAATGGGCGGTTTCCAAGGCGCCGTGTTTCTCAGCAGGTAACTCGAACGCTGTGTAATGGGTTTTATTTGCATCCAGGAAGCGGGTCACGTTTGTGGCTTTCATTGTATCCCTCTGAAAAAACCGATTATGAATTCAGGCAACCGGCAGCCAAAGCGTGAATAGCGCCCCACCCCCCGGATGGTTGGAGGCCTCCAATCTTCCATTATGCGCCTCAGCCAGCTGCCGGGCGATTGCCAGCCCGATGCCTGTGCCGCCCTCCACACGGCTGCGGGAGTGACCGGCGCGGTAGAAGCGCTCGAAAATATGCGCTAGAGCGTCAGGAGGGATACCCGGGCCGCTATCCCGAATAGATAGCAGGACTCCTCCTGGCTGCCAGTCGAGATGTAAGGTAATGTTACCTCCCTCCGGAGTGTAGCGCAGGGCATTGGTCACCAGGTTGGTAATCACCTGATCGATACGGGATCCATCCACCCAGACCTTCGGCAGCGGTGCGGCGGTTGGTTCCAAGCGCAAATCTACCTTGCGGGCTTTAGCCTGGGGTTGGAAGCGCTCGACAACATGGACTGTCAACTCTTCCAGGTCATGGCGGCTGCTGTTCAAGGTGAGCTGGCCTGCGTCCGCCAGAGCCAGGGTTCTCAGGTCTTCGACCAACCGGGCCAGGGTGTGGTTCTGCTCAAGGACCGGTTCGAGGGTCTCCAGTGTCAGCGGATAGATCTCATCCTGTATGGCCTCCAGGTGAGCGCGTTGGACCGCAAGGGGCGTGCGCAGCTCATGGGCGATATCGGCAGTCATATCCCGGCGGCTTTGTTCGGCTTGTTGGAGCGACTCGGCCATTTGGTTGAAGGCCTGGCCCAGGGCAGCCAGCTCGTCATCTCCCCTCACCCTGACCCGGTGTGTGAGTTGCCCAGAGGCAAGGCTCTTGACGGCGCCGGTCAGGTCGCGGACAGGGCGCAATAACGTATAGGCGAGGAGCATGGAAAGCAACAGTGATAAGCTTCCCGCTATCAAAGCAGCCACTCGGGCAGCATTATCCAATCGCTGGGTCAGGAGGGCCTGGTCGCCTGCCTGGAAGGCCATCCCACCCTCCGGAAGCAGGTAGCCAACGGTCCGGTTGCCATTTACTAATTCGATGGACGCTCTCAACTGGCTTTCTTCTAGTTGTCCTCTGGCTGAGGTATTGCTTGAGTCGTAGATTACTTCACCATCTGCTGCAGCCAGGATCAGGCGCTGGTTCATCATCCCACTCATTCCCTGGCGCCCGTACCCCTGTCCCATACGCCCATGACCACCAGTTACATTGAAGACCACTTCCACCCCTTGCCAGCTTCCAGTTTTCCGGTAATAAGATTCAAGCTCAGCGACGAGATCAATCGTACCGCTCATCCCGCCGCGGAACATAAAGGAGGTCACCTCTCGTTGGGTGGTCAGGCGTACCAGGAACACCAGGCTGAGGATGGATACCAGGGCGACCATGGCGAAGGCAAGAAAGAAGCGAATCCTCATCCTGCCTTACTCCTGGATTCTTTGTTGAATCGATATCCAACCCCAAATACCGTTTCGATATAGCTGGGACTCTTTGGATTACGTTCAATTTTGGCGCGTAAGTTTTTGATATGTGCATCTATAGTTCTGTCGTAGCCCTCATAAGCGTTCCCCAAGGCCGCTTCAGACAGTTGCAACCGGGTGAAAGCCCGTCCCGGTTGGCTAGCCAGGGCTGCCAGTAAATTAAATTCGGTTGGGGTGAGCTCTACCCCTTGCCCAGATCGGGAAACCGTATGGGCGTCCCGGTCGATCTCCAGATCCGCCACGCGCAGCACTTGCGAAGCGGCGGGTGTAGCTCCGGCTCGTCTTAATACCGCCCGCACACGCGCTACCACTTCACGTGGGGAATATGGCTTGGTGATATAGTCATCCGCGCCAATTTCCAGGCCGATCAAGCGGTCAGTCTCCTCTACTCGGGCCGTGACCATAATAATGGGGGTATCCGCTTTGCGCCGGATCTCTCGCGCCACATCCAGGCCGTCCATCCCGGGCAGATTCAGGTCCAGGATCACCAGGTCGGGACGCTTATGCTCCCAGCTCGAGAAGCCGCTGTCGCCCCGGTAAGCAGTCAGCACGGTAAAGCCGGCTTGCTCCAGGTAGGAGCGCAGGACTTTCACCAGTTCTGGCTCGTCTTCAATGATCAGGATTGTTGACATACGCTTATTGGATTCAAGGTTGTTATCAAGCAGATCAATTTGATTATATCGGAAAAACGATGGATAGTATCTGCCTCAGGACGCAAAGAAACCCGGCCATAATCGATCGACCGGGTTCCAGACCTATTGACTTACGGTAGGTTTACCCTCCCTGTGATGCGGAGCGTGCACCACGATTTCCAAAACCGCGCATACCGCTACCGTGCATCCCCGATCCATTCGGGCCAGTTCCATCACAGGCGCCGTTCCCGAAGCCACCCATGCGGCTCATGCGCTGGCTCATCCAATCCGCCTGCTCCTGTGTGAGTGTGCCGTCATCAACAGCTTGCTGAAGAGCCTCTGCCCGCGCTTCCAGCATCAAGCTGCGGAAGGTCTCCAGGTCATATCCCTGCGCCTCGGCCACTTGCCACATCGTCTCGCCTGCATCCAGCCGGGCTTGAAGCGCTTCGGGAGTCAGGCCGAAAGCTTTTGCAAAAGTAGTTACCATGGACTCGTGCATGGGTCCATAACTACCGTCAACCGGTCCACCAAAGCCCATCATGCTGTATCCGCCACGACCGCCCATCATACCTGGCCCGTAGCCGCCTGACCCTTGAGGGGTGGGAGTCTGTGCAAAAGCGATCCCGACGGTCAGGGCAGTGGCTGCGACCAAAACCAAACCTAAAACTAAAATCTTTTTCATACGATACGCTCCTTCATTGTATTGTTTACTTCATAGTTCTTGATTATAAGGATAGTGCATCGATGTGAAGATTTTGTGAAGGTCGCTTGAAGAAGGTGTGAAACATTTCTCATTCCTCATCCTCTCCTGAGAGCAAGCGGATCTTCTCCCAGGGCGGGGCTTTGGAGTCTTCGGCCAGGAATGAACGCAGCTCGAAGATCTCATCTCGGATGGCAGCCGCTTTCTCGAACTCCAGGTCTCGAGCCGCTTCTTTCATCTGTTTCTCCAGCTCAGAGATCACCCGCTGCATCTCGTGCTTGGAGAGGCTGGAAGCGCCTTTGACCCGGTACTCGCCGCGCGGCTCCGCAACAGCTCGCACCGTTAGCTGGTCAGTCAAGTCGCGCACCGCTTTGTGGATGCTGACCGGCTCGATGCCGCGCTCCTGGTTATAGGCGATCTGCTTGGCCCGCCTACGGTTGGTCTCGTCGATCGCCTGGAGCATGGCATCAGTTTCTTTTTCAGCATACATGATCACCTTGCCGCGCACATGCCTTGCCGCACGCCCAATGGTCTGGATCAATGCGGTTCCTGAGCGCAGGAAGCCCTGTTTATCTGCATCCAGGATGGCAACCAGCGATACTTCAGGTAGATCCAATCCCTCCCGTAGCAGGTTGATGCCTACCACCACATCGAACACACCCAGGCGCAGGTCGCGCAAGATTCCGATCCGCTCCAGGGTATCGATCTCGGAGTGCAGGTAGTGCACCTTGACGCCAAGCTCCATCAGATAGTCGGCCAGCTTCTCGGCCATACGCTTGGTCAGTGTCGTCACCAGGACGCGCTCGCCCAATTCTGTTCGCTGGCGGATCTCCCCGAGCAGGTCGTCGACCTGGCCTTCTACCGGGCGCACGTCGATCTCGGGATCGACCAACCCTGTGGGACGGATGATTTGTTCGACCACCTGATCGCGGCGCGCCAGCTCATATGGGCCAGGAGTAGCAGAGGTATATACCGTCCAGCCCATGCGCTCCTCGAATTCATCAAATTTCAAGGGCCGGTTATCTAATGCGGAGGGCAGCCGGAAGCCGTACTCGACCAGCGTTTCCTTGCGCGAGCGGTCCCCATTGTACATACCCCGGATCTGTGGGACGGTCATATGCGATTCGTCCAGAACCAGGAGATAGTCATTGGGCAGGTAATCTACCAGCGTCCAGGGAGGCGTTCCCGAGCCGCGTTGGTCTAGGTGCCGCGAGTAGTTCTCAATCCCCGCACAGTACCCAACCTCGCGTAGCATTTCAAGATCATATTGCGTGCGTTGCTCCAAGCGCTGGGCTTCCAACAGTTTCTCCTCGGCCTTCAGCTGTGCCAGGCGGACCTCCAATTCCTGCTCGATATCCTGGATGGCTTTCTTGAGCTTTCCCTCTTCTGTGATGAAGTGCTTGGCAGGGTAGATAAACAAGTTGTTCATCTGCCTGCGTAGCTCACCGGTAACAGCATTGAATTCCATCATGCGTTCGACTTCGTCCCCGAAGAAGGTGATGCGGTAGCCGATACGCTCCTGGTAGGCCGGGATGATCTCCAGGGTGTCTCCGCGTACCCGGAAGGTACCAGGGCTGAGTTCCAGGTCGTTGCGCTGGTACTGGCTCTCAATTAATTGTCGCAGCAAAGCATTGCGCCGGTACATATATCCGGATTCCAGGTTGATCACCACCCGCCCGTAAGCTTCGGGATTGCCGATACCGTAGATACAGGAGACGGAGGCTACCACAATCACATCCTTACGAGACATGAGAGAGGTAGTGGCCGCCAGGCGCAGCCGCTCGATTTCCTCGTTGATATCGCTTTCCTTCTCGATATATAGGTCATGCCGGGGCACATAGGCTTCCGGTTGGTAGTAATCGTAGTAAGAAACGAAGTATTCAACTGCGTTGTCCGGGAAGAAGTCCTTGAACTCAGCATATAGTTGGGCAGCCAGGGTCTTGTTATGGGCCATGACCAGGGTAGGCTTTTGGATCTCAGCAATCAGTGAGGCCATCGTAAAGGTCTTGCCCGTTCCGGTGGCGCCCAACAGAACCTGGTGCTTGTACCCGCGTTGGATGCCCTCCACGAGCTGGCGTATGGCTTCGGGTTGGTCACCGGTTGGTTTAAAGGGAGCGTTAAGTTTAAATTCCATAAGTCGCAAGTCGCTTTCTACTTGGAATATTTGATCTAATATTTTACCGTATATAGATGGGATTGCTGAAAATCCAGCCTCGCAACCTTCCGAGGTATTGGATATATACTTCCACCCTGTATACACCAGGTTCAGAAGTGATATACGTGCAGTTCTCACGCTTGCGCCAGATTTTGACGACTTTCCCATCCCTCAGCAATCGGCATTCCGTTCGCATGGGCAAGCGGATCTGCAAGGTCACGCCTCCACGGCAGGTGATCTCATCCCCCATGTCTGCCATGCCATCAACACCCTGGGCATGGAAACGGAAGCCATGGGTTGGAGCCGGCAGGTCATAGCCGATAAACGCACGTCCTTCACGCAGCGCTTCCAGGACCAGGCGGCGATCGCTGAAGTAATCTCCTGAAAGCGGTTTGGACGATAGCAGGTGTGTATTGATGGCTCTGAAATGGAACTCGTACGGGAAGACGGTCCGCCGCAGTGGTCCCAGCCGTGACGGTAGCGCGTGGGCGTCCGAACCCCCGACGGCAACCACCCGCCATCCCCGACCCAGTAGCTCATCCCATTTCCGCAAAGCTTCCGGAAATGGACCCCGGGCGATGCGTTGTGGGTTGAAGACGTAAAAGACAGCATGCAGCAGCGTCTTCAAGCGCCCTTTGAACTCCGAGAACCCGTTCCAAAGCTCGATGCCAGTGTAGCCGTGCAACTCCCAGTCCACCCACGATATGTCCGTCTCCCCTACAGCAGGGGCCGGCGGATCGACCGGGTGGGCGATAAAAGCCAGCCCATTAGCGTTTTGGACTGCATCCAATAGGCGCTGCGGTTCTGGCGCCAGGGGAGCCAGCTCGCGGCCTGCACCCAGGACCAGCAGGTGGTTTTTTTGTGGGATGCGGGCCTGGTCGTGAATCTCCTCGCCCACCAGCAACAGCACCCGTTTATCCCCCTCCTGGTGATATCCTTCCGGTCCATTAACCCACACGTTGTGGTCCGTAACGATCACTGCATCCAAACCGCACTTCATGGCAGCCTGTGCAATTTGAGAATGGCTGTAATGCCCATCCGAATAGGGGGTATGCATATGTAAATTAATGGTGAGCTCGTGCATGCGGGGCTTTAATTACTTTCTGGGCTATTCGTTCTCCTACAGCTATGGCCCTTACATTGCGTACTATCCGGCAGGCGGACTATTTGGTATAATCCGCCTGCCAGTTTTCGCCCATAAGGGCATAGACTTTAGGCTAATCGGAAATTTTGAGTATGCTTAAACAGCAGCCTGGACCGGACATCCCGTTTACCGGGGTTTGGCTTTTGAGCTGCCTCGTTCCGCTCGTTTTGGAGGCTGATTGTGGAAAACTATTTATATATCGCTTTGATTATAACGTCTATTGCGCTGATTGCCAGCGTTATCTTGCAGAGCAAGGGCGCCGGGTTGGGCGGCTTGACCGGCGGTGATACCGGCGGTATCTTTACCGCCCGTCGCGGCATCGAGAAGACACTCTTTCGGGTGACGATCGTCCTGGGTGTGATATTCTTCATGCTCGCAACAGCGACGGTGATGGTATTGCGCGCCCAGCTTGGTTAACCGGATATATCCTATTACCCCAGGCCTGTGTGGGCCGTTGAGTTTCAGGTATAAGAGGGCAGCTCACGGCCTCCGGGCCTGAGCGCCTATTTTTAATATCCCAAACCTTGTATGAAAAAATTACGTTGGCCAATCACGATTGTTATCCTGGCATTGACCGCCATCGGTGTGCTGCTGCTTACACGCCAGTCAGTGCTGCCACCGGTCATACCTGAAGAGGTCCAGCCGGTTACGGGAGGGGTTTATATCGAGGCATTGGTTGGCAAGATTAGCCGCTTGAACCCTCTCCTGGACCTGTACAATCCCCCTGATCATGATATCGATCGCTTGATCTACAGCAGCCTGTTGCGTTTTGACGATCGTGGATTGCCCCAAGGCGACCTGGCAGAGTCATGGGGTATTTCATTGGACGGCACTGTTTATAACTTTTCCATCCGCGAAGAGGCCGTATGGCATGATGGAAAGCCAGTCACCAGCCAGGATATCATCTTCACTGTAGAGATGATGCGTTCGGAGGACTCCATCTTTGCCGTTGATGTGCGCGAGTTATGGGATTCGGTGGAAGTGATCTCCCTGGATGAGAAGACGATCCAGTTCCGGCTCCCGGAACCCTACGCCCCATTCATGGATTACCTGACATTCGGGATCTTGCCCCAACATGTATGGAGCGGCCTGTCACACGCCGAGATGGTCGACTCTTCCTTCAACCTCCAACCAGTCGGGAGTGGTCCTTATTACCTGGAGAACCTGGATGTCGAGGAAAGTGAGATCAAGGGCCTGGTGTTGAGAGCTTTCCAGGGCTATTATGGTCAGGCTCCCTTCATCGAGCAGATCGTATTCCAGTACTTCCCTGACTCTCGCTCAGCTCTGGAGGCTTACCGCCGAGACGAAGTAATGGGCATCAGCCAGATTACGCCAGACGTATTGCCGGAGGCGTTAAGAGAACCCAACTTACGACTGTACACCGGCAGGCTTCCCGAGTTGTCGATCATCTTTATCAATCTGGATAACCCAGATGTCCCCTTCCTGGCCGAAGCAGATATCCGGCAGGCCTTGTTCTTGGGCTTGAACCGCCAGTGGATGATCGATAACCTGCTTGATGGGCAGGCCATCCTGGCCGATGGGCCTGTATTCCCAAACACCTGGGCTTATTATGAAGGCATCGAGCCGGTCGAGTATGCCCCCGACGAGGCGGTTGCCTTGCTTAAGCAAGCTGGCTATACCATTCCGGCTGAGGGAGGCAGTGTGCGCACCAACGAAGATGGGACGGCTCTACGGTTGGAGCTGGTCTATCCAGACAACGACAAGCATACCTCCCTGGCTGAGACGATTCAGGCTAATTGGGAGAAGCTGGGCGTGGAGGTCAACCTGGTCCCCGCCGCATACGAGGATCTGGTGGAGGTATATCTAGAACCACGCCTATACCAGCTGGCGCTCATCGACCTGAACCTGGTTCGCTCTCCTGATCCAGACCCTTACCCGTTCTGGCACCAGACCCAGATCACAGGTGGGCAGAACTATTCAAAATGGGATGACTTCCAGGTCAGCGAATACCTGGAACAGGGGCGCGTGATCGTGGATATCGGCGAGAGAACCAAGAACTACCGCAATTTCCAGGTGCGCTTCATCCAGGAGCTGCCTGCGCTGCCGCTGTTTTACCCGGTCTATGTTTACGGCGTCGATGCAGAGGTGCAGGGTGTCCAGATGGGCCCGCTTTTCGATGCCAGTGACCGCTTCTCGATGGTCAACAACTGGTACCTGGTCGCCAGGCGATCAGAGGCAGCTGCCGACCAAGCCGCCGCAGATTCCACTCCCGAAGCCAGCCCGCCCACCGCTCAGCCTTGACCTGTATTGAATAGGTTCGTAAAACGTCCCGCTGCGTTTCCTGTAAGCTGCGGGACGTTGCGCATCCTGTAGGTTCAAGGCAGAATTAAAAACGACCTCCTAGGGCTCCTGCTAATAGGTCCACGATTGCTTCTATTTCGAATATAATCTAACCAATATTGGTATTAGAAGGAGGAAATGGACATGCAGGTGCGTAAACCCAAGAAGAACCATCTATATCTTATTCTGATTCTGTCCCTGATCGTTGCGGCAATAGGTAGCGTGGGAGTAGCCATTGCCCAGGCAAATGGTCATACGATATATCTTCCGCTGGTCTTTAAGAACGCCGGCGTAAGACCACCGGAAGCTATTATGATCCTTTCTCCGGCGTCCGGCTCACGCGTCACCAGCCCGCTGCAGGTATCGGGAGTGGCTGACCCCACCTTCGAGCAGAACCTGGTCGTGCGCGTGCTACAGGCGGACGGCACACAAGTAACCCAGGCCCCCACCACCATTCAGACTGATATAGGCCAGCGCGGTCCCTTTGAGTTGGAATTGCCTGTAAGCTTGCCTTCCGAACAGAACATTTTCATCCAGGTCTTCTCCGATAGCCCCCGAGACGGTAATATCACACACCTCTCTTCGGTTGGAGTGATCTTTACGCCCACGGGTCCCGCGGACATTATCACCCGCGACCCTTACCCCGAGCAGATCAGCATCTTCCAACCCCAGACCAGCGCGGCCATCAGTGGTGGGAGCGTGCATGTGATTGGCTTTGCCCTGGCCAGCTTCGAGCAGACCTTGTTGGTCGAAGTGCTCGATGAAAATGGAGATGTGGTTGGTTCAGAACCAGTGATGGTAGATGCCCCTGACCTGGGACAGCCTGGGCCGTTCGAAGTACATGTTGAGTATACGGTGAGCGTGGCGCAAGCGGGCCGAGTCGTTGTCCGGGATATTAGCCCGGCATTCGGTGGAGATACCCACCTCAGCAGCGTGGAAGTGAACCTGGCTCCATAGGGAGAGACCTACAAATGCAAGAGGCCAGGTTTATTCAAATGCCTGGCCTCTTGGTGATCTTATAGCTGTTGAAGGCGTTCTAAACGTCTTCCTCCCCAGCCACCAGGTGGATAATTCCGGAGGGGCTGGAGACCCAGAAAGCCTCGAAATCCAGCGCCTCGATCTCATCTCTCCTGACTACCCCGGCCTCCTTCAAATGCCGGGCAGCCACGGGTACATCCGAAGTACTTACCTCCAGCCAGATCTCGGCCTGGCTTAAGGACTCAACCCGGTCTACCCAAAGCCGGTTGCCCCCGAACTGAAATACAACGGTAGGCGTCGCGCTGGGTAGGTTTTCTATAACTGGCAACCCGAGGATATCCCGGTAAAAAGCTACCGTTGCTTCCCATTCATGGGGCGGTACTTTGATGGCGATATTCCTCCCGCCGCTGTAACTGGGCCTTTCGCTCTCTTCGCTCACACTTAGGATTATATCATCCTGTTTCCATCCAGAAATTATCCTCGCCTAGGATGGAGGATGCCAAATCTTTAATAAGCATCAGCGCAAGGTAATTGGTTTACTAGGCCTCCAGCTTTTCAGTCCGGTGATTCTGGAGGATAACCGGGATAGGTTCTAAAATGCCGCTTTCCTCTGTTGCGATTTGGATCCTTTCCAGGAGGGTTTGCGTGATTTCCTGGTGTTTAAACCCGATCACTTCGCCCGTCCTGGTCTGAACGTCCTCATTCAAAATCATGCCTGCTTCCAACTGGCTGCTCTCGACCAACCGGAAATCCCAATTCTTAAAAATGGCATCCGTGCTGCGCAGCGCCTCCAAAATGTCCGGGTTATATTCTCCTTCCCTGGCGGTCAACGCCTGGATTGCTTCAGTATGTCCCAAGCCAGTCATGATCAGCTGGTCATAGTCGATTGCCAGGTGCAGGATTTGGGCCCCGAGAATTTCCTTTCGCTCTCTTAACGATCTGTTCTTCTTATCGTAATCGGAAAATGGCCGGTTCTGGTGCTTGACCATCATCGCTACCGATTCGAGACGGTGGATATGGGTCAACAAGCGACAGCCAATGCTCGGATGAGATGTGTAGATCCTCTCTTCTGTTGGGGTAAGGGGGATGGAGTTGTGCACCTTCCTGAGTATTTCCGGTGGGATCGAGATGCATCCAATCTGGGAAAAGGTTCCAGCCATTTCAAATTCCCAAGCCCCATTGAGGATCATTTGAGAGTTGATTTGGCGGATTACCTGCCGGACACGCAGCGCCCGGCTAAAAGCCAGGGGGTTGGCCAGGCTCAACAACTCGGTCATCAGCGTGACGCTCATTTTGAGGGTTTTTTCGAGCAGGTCCCGTTCAGCCTGGACAAGCCGGTACTGCACCAGTCCACGGGTTACCGCGCTGACCAGCTTCTCAGTCGGGCATGGTTTGGTCAAGAACCGGAAGATATTGCCGTTGTTGACTGCTTCGATGGCGGTATTCAAATCTGCCTGACCGGTTAGCATGATCCGCACAGCATCAGGGCAGATCTCTTGAGCTTGCTTGAGGAATTCAATTCCGTCCATCCTGGGCATGCGGTAATCCGTAACAATGACAGCGAAAGGACCATGCAGGCTCAAGGCTTCCAGAGCCTCCGGCCCGCTGTTTGCCGTCTCCAGGTTGAATTCCTTCCTGAGCTGCCGGCGAAAGGCTGCCAGAATGTTTTCTTCATCGTCTACAAAAAGGATTTTTTCTTCCATGCTTGTCTCCACGTATTTCTCATATCGACTTTAATAGGTCACCTGGATACTACTACGCAGCCTCTTGAGATAGCCTGGATACGGGCGGCTGGACAGGCAGCCGGATGATGAAGGTTGTCCCATTCCCTGGGCGGGTTTCGAAGGATATGCTTCCATCATGTTTTCTCTCGATCAGGTCGTAAGCTAGCGCCAGGCCCTGACCGGTGCCTTTACCCACCTCTTTAGTAGTGAAAAAGGGTTCAAAGATTCGGGGTTGGATCTCTTCCGGTATGCCTGGGCCTGTATCGCTGATACGGACCTCAACCATCCCCTCAACTCTGCGTGTACTCAGGCGGATGGTTCCTTTTTCTTCTTCCAACTGGTCTGACATGGAATGGATCGCCTGAGCGGCGTTGACAATGATATTCAAGAAGACCTGGTTGATCTCACCCGGTAGGCATAGGACTTCCGGAAGGTCTGGATCGAAATCTGTCTCGACCTGAGCGGAATATTTCCACTCGTTGCGTGTTACTGCCAGGGTATTCTGCAAAGCGTGGTTGATATCCAGGAGTGTCTTCTCTTTTACCCCGGGATGTGAAAATTCTTTCATGGCTTGCACGATTTCCGAAACTCGCTTAATGCCTTCCAAACATTCTCCAATTGCGGTGGGGATTTCAGATACCAGGAATTGAACTTCCTCATCTCCCTTCGAGTCCTGGTTGAACCCGCCGTACTTTTGCATGAAACCGATCAGCTCTTGAAAGCTATTCTGTAGAAACAACGTATTGTCACCAATATATTGAATAGGTGTATTGATTTCATGCGCTACCCCGGCAGCAAGCTGTCCAATTGATTCCAATCTTTGAGCTTGGGATAAACGGTTTTCCAGGATCTTCCTTTCGGTGATATCCGCGCACAACAGGATAAAGCCGGTGATTTCTTTCTGATTGTTGACCAGCGGGCTCACATTCAAACCCAAGAAGCCTTCACTGCCATCCTGGCGTTGAAACTTGATCGGTTCAGGATAGATAGGTTTGCCTTCCATGCTACACCGCTCGATGCTGCTCTGTATAGTTTCCCATTCCCACTCGATGTTCAGTTCCTCCAACAAGCGTCCGACGGTCTCTCCAGGTGAAATTCCGAAGATGTTCTGAGCTGCATTATTCCAGCGTGTGATCCTGGTATCACAGGACAGAACGACCATGCCGGAGGGCAGAGAAGAGATCAGTTGTTCGATTTCGGAGTTGGTAGACCTCAGGGCGTCTTCCGCCAGGCGGTGTTTGGTGATATCTCTCCCTATACCGATCACCCCAACTACATCCCCATCCGGCCCGTAATAAGGCGTCTTGCAGGTCTCGACCAGGATGGTATTCCCCTTGTAGTCCTTCATCCAGTTCTCGTAGGAGATCATTCCTCCATATTCCAGGGCGATCTTATCCGTTTCCCGATAACTTTCAGCCAGGTTGGAGCTATGTAACTTTTCATCTGTCTTGCCGATGATATCCCTTGAATGACAACCCATGATCTTCTCGTAATAGGTGTTGCAGCCAAGGTAGACCCCGGCCAGGTTCTTGTAAAAGATCATATCGGGGATCGAATTGATCATGCTCTGGTTGAGTAACTGTTCCCGTTTTAACATTCTCTCGGCATTTTTCCGTTCGGTGATATCCGTGCCAGTAGCGTAAATATATTCCACATCTCCATTTGGGTCTTGTAGGATTTGTATAGCCCAAGAGATAAAGCGCGTTTCTCCTGCCCGTGTCAACCATTTGTTCTCATAACGCTGGACCTGATTGCCGGAACGCATCTCAATAACGAGGTCCCTCAGCGCGTCGATCTCACGCGGGATAGGCAACTCCAACTGGCGGGTGGTCAGCTTTACCCGCATCTCAGAGCCCGTATATCCAAACAGTCGCTCACAGGACTTATTGAATCGCACCACATTACCGTTTCCGTCCAGAACCACCAACAGAACTTCCATATTTTCAATCAATCTGGAGAGTAGGTTCTGCTGTTCCTGTAACTGCCTCTCCCTTTGCCTGAGGCGGTTGATTTCCTGAAAAAGGTTTATGGGGGAGCTATTGGCACTGATGTGGGGGTCATTGTTGATGCCCATTTTGGCTCCTATGGCCAGGTTCTAGCCCATTTATCCATATAGGTATGGAATAATCATCGATGTAAGCTGCCATGGTTCCCATTAGACACCTGGGAAGTTCCTCTTGTCATCCGTGTGTGTACTGAATTCTGAGTCATATTTTCCGGATTTTCTCCTGCAAAATTCACCAGGCCAGTGGGGAGATTCATTCTGTTCGAGGTTCAGGTGCAGTGTTTATTCGATAACACCTCGACGTAAAGCGTAGCGGATCAAGTCGGTTTGTGTTTTCAGGCCCAGTTTTCGCATGATATTCGAGCGATGGGTCTCGACGGTTCGGGAACTGATCGAGAGGAGATGGGCAATCTCCGGATTTCCATGTCCCTCGGCAGCCAAAGTGAAGACATCTCTCTCACGATCTGTAAGGGTTTCATACGAATCCAAGCTCGATTCTCTGATCCTTTGAACATACGATTCGATTATCGTTTCTGAGATGGGTGGGCTAAGGTAACGGTTCCCTTCAATAACAGAGTGGATAGCCTTCAAGATTTCATCCGTTGAGGAATCTTTTAGCACATACCCAGCAATCCCGATTTTCAAGGCATCTAAAACGTACGCTTCGTTCGAGTGCATGGAAAGCACGATCACGCGTGTACCCGGTGAAACGGTCTGGACGTTGCGGGCCACATCCAGGCCATTAAGTCTGGGCATCATCAAGTCTAACATGAGGATATCCGGTTTTAATTTCTGGACAGTTCGAATGGCAGACAAGCCATCGTTGGCTTCGCCAATAACCAGGAGCTCTTCATCTGTTTCCAAGATCGTTCGCAGGCCGGTGCGGACGATATCGTGATCATCAACCACTACGATTGATACGCTCATATCATCTCCCCTTTTGATCTTACGTCCATTCTTCTCTCGAGATGCTTCTGCAGCGGCAGCTGTGCGATCAGGGTTGTCCCCTTAGATGGCTCAGAATGTATCTCCAGGCTTCCTCCCACCAGAACTGCTCGTTCTCGCATACCGGATAAGCCACCACCTGCACCATTTAGAGTGGCGGAACGGCTGTCAAAGCCTATTCCATAGTCTTCCACTTTTATATGGAGAGTATCTGAATCTACCCAAACGTGTACACGAGCCTGAGTCACTCCTGCATGGCGAATGATATTGGTACAACCCTCCTGGATGATGCGATAAGCGGCCGTCTCCACGGCTGGTGAAAAGCGCCGCTCAAGTCCTGCATGCTTGAAATCGATCTTCAGGAGAGACTGGTCGTGGCAGCGCTCGATATGCCAGAGTAATGCCGGCAGTAAACCCAGATCATCCAGCATGCTTGGGCGTAAGTCAAGGGAAATCCTACGGGTGCGCTCGATGAGGTCTACGACCAGGGAGCGTCCCATGTTCAACCGCTCTGCAACCGGCGCAGGAATCTCAGGTAAGGTGTCGAAGAGCATCTTAAGCCCGGTAAGCGCCTGGCCGATCTCGTCGTGTAACTCCCGGGCAATTGAGCGCCGTTCATCTTCCTGTACTTCCACCAACCGCTGGGACAAGGCCTGTAAATTATTCCGGCCCCGGTTTACCTGTTCGAACAACCAGGCATTATGGATGGCTACAGCTGCCTGGTTTGCGAAGCCAGTAAGCAGGGTCAGTTCATCCCCAGTGAAGCACCGTACCTCCCCGCAGGCATACACTCCCAGGATACCAACAAAATGACCGGCATGGCTCATTTTCAGGTACACAGCTGTCCTTGCCTCAAGTTGCTTGTATAGCCGGGCCAGTTCCCATTCATTATGCAGTTGAAGATCCTCGAGAACCGTAATAGGCTGGTCGATCGAGGCGTAGGATTCGAATACGGGTAATGGGATTGGGTGTGTGTGGATGAATTTATCTTTTCTTTCGCTATGGATAGCGCCTTGAACCAGTTGGTCTTTGGCCGCATCATACAGCATGACCATGGTTAATGGCACTTGCAGAGCGTTGGCAGTCTCCCTGCATACGGTATTCAACACGGCATCCAGATTTAACTGGGCGTTTAGCTGTCTGGTGACTCGCACAAGGGCTTCAGCTCGTTCTGCCTGGCGATTGCTCTCCTGCTCTGCACGGACACGATCCGTCATATCCCGAATCACGCTGCAAAGCCAGAAAGCGCGGTCAGATACGACCGGAAAAGTCAATCCTTCGATGACATGTACAGACCCATCTGTACGGACGATCTCCTGCACCTCTGCTTTTCTGAACCAATCTGCCTCACGCAACTGGATTGCTTGCAGATACCTGTTACGTAGATCTCTATACTTTTCCCGGGTTTTTAACTCCAGGGAGGTGGTTTGGAATTGCACTTCCCATATTGGCTTTCCCAGGGCTTGATCTCGCAGAATGCCAGTGATCGCCTCGACACCCTCGTTCCATACGACGATTTCTCCGGTATCGTTTATCAGGATGATGCCTTCCAATGCCTGCTGAACCAGGCTCCGAAATTTAGCTTCGCTCTCCTGGAGGGCTTGTTCTACACGCCTGTTTTCCAGGCGAAGGCTTCTTGCCGTTATGGCTTGTTCTACCGCTGGCCCCAATCTCGCCAATCGGTCCTTTAACACGTAGTCCGCCGCTCCTTTTTTGATTGCCTGTACCGCAACATCTTCGTCTATGGTACCGGAGATCAATATAAACGGAATATCAAGACCTTTTTCCTGGAGTATCTCCAGGGCACGCAAACCATTGAAGTATGGCAAGGTGTAATCAGCCAGGATTAGGTCGACAGGTTCCCTCAACGACTCCAAGAAACCCTGCTCCGTCTCGGCGCAGTCGTATAGAACCTCATACCCGGCTTTTTGCAGCTCATATACCATCAGGTCGATGTCAGCCGAGTGATCTTCAACGATCAAGAGGCGAAGTTGTGTGGGCATCGATAATCTTTCGATAAAATTTCAGGCATCATCATCTTTTAAATTGTATAGTTACTCCCAATTTTTAGATAGCAGAAGGCTTGTTGATTTCCTGCATAAATGGTTTGATTGATGCGAGGTATGAGCAAATTACAAAATTGTCAACCATCTGTGGGTATTCAGATAAAGTATCTCCTAATATAATTAGTCTCAACTACCTACCTAATGGATTAACAAGGTTTATACGTTTTTTTCTCAAAGTAACAGATACCTGTGAATTGCGTACAGGTCCTGGATTGCTTCTTGCAACACTTGGCATAATGTTTTGATTTGAGAGAAAGGTGTTTCTAGAGCATGCTTGTGGATTTATTTGTTAGGACCCCTGGCTGCCTCAGGTTTGGAAGGACCATGGTTCGTGCAGCTACTAACCCTTGCCTATCCGGTTGGCGACCTCGTTCTCCTTTCTGCGCTGCTGATCCTGATTATCCGTAAAGCTGAAGGACAAACGCAGCACCGTTCAATACATAGATAATAAATATCTGTTGATCTCGCCTGAGGTTTCAATCACGTGGCGAATCTGGAGATTCCAGGCTTCCAGAAAGAACAGCAAAGAGATTGCCAGGAAAGGAAAAAGAGATGTATGATGGAGGCTCGAATTACCCTTTGCTTGCAGAAAGCATCGTTGCTAGCCTTAGCGAAATATACCTGTTCGATCCAAAGACCCTGGAATTCCGCTTCGCTAACCTCGGCGCGCTGAAGAACCTGGGCTATTCTATGGACCGGATACTGAATATGACAACGCCGGAGATCCAGCCTGATTATCCAGAGGAAAAGCTTCACGAATTAATCCGCCCACTCATCGAGGGCCGGCAGGCTATGCTGGTATACGAAACGCTCCATCGGCGAATTGATGAAAGCCTTTATCCGGTGGAAGTTCACTTGCAATTCTTCGAGCAGGATCGTGATCAGGTAATTCTGGCATTGGTAAAAGATATTGCGCACCGCAAGCAAATCGAGGCAGCCCTGCGAGAATCCGAGGAGAAATACCGGGGCTTATTTGAGCTGGAGTCAGATGCCCTCTTCTTGATCGATAACCAGGAGGGGCAAATTTTGGAAGCAAACATGGCTGCGGAGAAATTGTATGGGTATAGCCGGGAGGAGCTGCTTCATTTGCGAAATGTTGATCTCTCAGCTCAACCTGATGAAACCCGTCAGGCTACCGCTCATCGGTTAAGTAGGATTCCGATCCGCTACCACCGCAAGAAAGATGGCACGGTTTTCCCCGTAGAGATCACAGCCACACAGCTGACCTGGAAAGGCCGCCCTGCACATATCCCTGCTATCCGGGACATCAGCGAGCGTTTGCAAGCGGAAGATGAGCTTCGCCAAAGCGAAGATAGGATGCGTTATATCATCCAGCACGCCCCCAACGCTATTGTCATACTCGACAGCGACCTGCGTTATATCGCTTTCAGTGAGCGCTATCTACGGGACTACAATGTCCAGGAAGAAGATCTCCTCGGGAAATACCATTACGATGTCTTCGCGGACATGCCGGAGCGCTTCAAGGAAGCTCACCAGCGCGTCCTGGCAGGCGCTATTGAGAGCAATGATGACGATCATTTTGAAGGACCAGGGGGCGCTACAGAATACTTCCGCTGGGAAAGCCGGCCCTGGTACAAGGTTGATGGGTCGATCGGTGGATTGGTCATCTATTCAGAAATAACAACTGAGCGCAAAATGGCGGAGCAAAAGCTCAAGGAATCAGAAACCAAATTCCGTACCCTGTTCGAGCGCATGGCGCAAGGCGCTGTCTTTCAAAATGCTGATGGCCAGATCACCTCGGCTAATCCGGCCGCCTTGCAGATCCTGGGCTTAACCCTGGATCAAATCCAGTGCCGTACCTCCATAGACCCGCGCTGGCGAGCAATCCATGAGGATGGCACGGAATTCCCTGGGGAAACGCACCCCGCCAGTGTTTCTTTAAAGACTGGCAAAGAAGTTAAAAACGTGATCATGGGGGTGTTCAACTCACAGAAGGAAGCGAATACTTGGATTAGAGTTAATGCAGCGCCGCAGTTTCGTCCTGGTGAGGACCGTCCTTACCAGACTTTTACCACTTTTGAAGACATCACATTGCAGAAGCAAAATGAACTACAGCTAAAGGAACAGCTTGAAGAGCTGCGCCGCTGGCAGGCAGCTACGCTTGGCAGAGAGATGCGCATTCTTGAGCTCAAAGGGGAAGTGAACGATCTATTGGCCAAGGCAGGCCAGCCTCCACGTTATTCCAGCACAGAGGAGCCTGCTGCGCATGGATAACCCATCTTTCATTGTTTTGATACAAAATGCAGCCCTTTTATTAGCTATTTCGCTGCTCTTTGATCTGGCCCCACTTCGCTGGCGTAGCTATACAATTGGTTGGTGGCAGGCGCCTTTTGGTTTGCTCCTGGGCGGTATTGGGATACTATTGATGTTGACCCCTTGGGTGTTCACACCTGGAATCATCTTCGATACTCGCTCCGTCCTACTTGGGATTACGGGATTGTTCTTTGGGTTGGTCCCGGCTAGTATTGCAATGCTAATATGCGCACTATTCCGCCTTTACCAGGGTGGGGCAGCTGCCTGGGTTGGAATTATGGTTATCCTTGTATCTGGATCTACCGGTGTTGCGTGGCGATACCTGCGCAAGCGTCCCTTGGAGGAGCTTACCAATCGCGAGCTCTATCTTTTTGGGATGGTCATACATCTTGCCATGCTGGTGATCATGCTAACGCTGCCCAGGGAAACCGCATTCGAGGTGCTATCCGCCATTGGCGTTCCTGTGCTGGTGATATACCCCTTGGGTACACTATTGTTGGGCGCTCTCATGATCAATCGTTTGAAACGAGAGCGGATCAACCAGGATCTGCAGCTCCGAGAGAGCCGATTGAGGAGCATGGTGGATATATTGCAACACCGGGCAGATACAACAACCGAACTTATGGAATATGCGTTGGACCGTGCGGTAAGCCTTACCGGTAGCCAATACGGCTATATCAGTTTCGACCCGCAAGTCCGTCAAGGGGATAAAATGAATACCTGGTCCACCGATGTTAAGCAGGATTGCAGGGTTCTCGAGCTACCAAAATGGTCAGATCCATTGGGTTTCTGGGGGAAAGTGGCCCAGACCAGGCAGCCAGTGATCATTAACGATTTAGGTGAACCACATCCCCTGAGAATGGGCTTTCCGAAGGGCCACCTCAGTTTGTTGAAGTATATGGCTGTCCCCGTTTTCCACCAGGAGCAAGTTGTAGCCGTCGTAGGAATGGCCAACAAAGATAGTGATTACGAAGAGACGGATGCATTGCAGCTGACATTACTCATGGATGCGGTTTGGAAGGCCGTCCGTTGGAAACAGGCCGAGGAGGCCCTTCAGCAAAGTGAGGCCAATTACCGGTTGCTTTTCGAGCAGGCCGCAGACGGTATCTTTATTGCAGATCTAGAAGGAAATTTCAAGGACGTAAACTTAAACGGCTGCTCCTTGCTGGGCTATAGCCGGGAAGAACTCCTTGCCTTAAACCTGAAAGATTTGATCCTGGATGAGGATTTGGAAGAAAACCCTCTTCAAATGAACCGGCTATTAGTGGAGGAGCAAGTGCTTGTCGACAGGAGAGTGAAGCACCAGGACGGACGCCAGATCGATTTGGAGATCAACGCTCGCCTGCTCCCGGATGGGCGGTTGTTAAGTGTTGCCCGTGATATCTCAGCTCGCAAGCGGGCTGAAGCAAAGGTGCAGGAAACCCAGGATGAGCTACAGCGACTGCTCGAAGCTTCTGACCAGTCTCGCCGGGCGTTGTTGAGCATGCTCGAAGATCAGAAACTCGCTCAGGATCAGATCGGACAACTAAATGCGGAGCTGGAACAGCGCGTTCGGAACAGGACCATTGAGCTTCAGATCGTCAACGATGAGCTGGAAGCTTTTTCCTATTCCGTGTCACACGACCTGCGAGCCCCGTTGAGGGCTATGGATGGCTTCAGTGACGCGCTGCTCTCCGATTATCCACAGGAATTGGACGAGCAAGGTCAGCACTTCCTCAGGCGTATCCAGGAAGCCTCCCGGCAGATGGGCCGGTTGATCGAGGATCTGTTGAACCTGTCTCGAGTTACCCGGCGAGAACTTCATCGTGAAGTAATCAATCTGAGCGAATTGGCAGAAGAGATCGCAGCGGAATTCCAGGCCCAGGAGCCAGAGCGTAAGGTGAAATGCGAGATTCAACCTTGTATGGCCGTCCAGGTGGACCCGCACCTGATGAAGATTGCCCTGGGGAACCTGCTTAGTAATGCTTTTAAGTTCACAGGCCAGCAAAAAAAGCCCTGGATTCAGGTTGGTATGCTAGAAAAAGACTGCCAGCCAGTCTACTTTGTCCGAGATAACGGAGCCGGCTTTAATATGTCTTACGCGAATAAACTCTTCGCTCCATTCCAGCGCTTGCACGGGGCGAAAGAATTCCCTGGAACAGGCATCGGGTTGGTAACGGTCCAGCGTATCATTCGCCGCCATGGCGGCCGGATCTGGCCGGAAGCCGAGCCAGATCATGGGGCTTGTTTTTATTTCACCCTGGAGGAAATTTAATGACGAATAGGATCATCCTGCTCGTAGAAGATAATCCCGACGATGAAGAGCTTATTTTAAGGAGTTTCAGACGAAGCCATGTCCTCAATGAAGTCATCGTAGCCCGAGATGGGGAAGAAGCTCTCGATTACTTGTTGGGAATGGGAAAATTCAGTGGACGAGATCTTAATTTGATGCCTCAGGTCGTGCTGCTCGATCTGAAGCTGCCGAAAGTAGGCGGTCTGGAGGTGCTGGAGCGAATGCGCCGGGAACCGCATACGGCTATGATCCCTGTGGTGATCCTCACCTCATCGAGCGAAGAAGAGGATATCCTTGCCAGCTACAAATTGGGCGCCAACAGTTATGTGCGAAAACCGGTGGAATTTCAACATTTTGCGGAAGCCGTCCAACAGGTTGGTTTGTATTGGATGCTGGTCAACTCGTCCCCCCCGGCTCCCAATTAATATTAATGTTTT
>CAZAQS010000052.1:0-22714 GCA_964486825.1 uncultured Anaerolineaceae bacterium
GGGTAGATCTTTGCAAGCAAGGGGGGTTTCGTAACAACTGGGGAGGAATTTAGGAAGCATGAAGGTTGTTCTAGCAGTTCATCACTTTCCACCCGTTTACACAGGAGGAGCTGAGTTGCGTGCTCACCGGACTGCCTCCGCTCTGATGAGTAGAGGCTATGAGGTACATGTAATTTGTGTTGAACGCGTCGATGTTTCTCATCCTGAGGGTGAAGAGCTGACCTGGGAAGATGACTTCTACGAACATATCCCAGTGCGGAGACTGTTTTTTGATAGGCATAAAGCTCCTGATCCTGCACGCTGGGAATACGATAATCCTTGGGTCGGAGAGCATGTATACGAATACCTCAAGCAAGTGTCTCCGCAAATATTCCACCTGATTAGTGGATATATGATTACCGGAAGCGCCTTGCAAGCGGCAATGCAACAGAGCATCCCAACCGTGGTCACGCTCACGGATTTCTGGTTCCTATGCCCGCGCTTTACGATGTTGAGGAGCAATGGAGAGTTATCCACCCTGCCGCTTGATGCTGCCACCTGCGCACGCTGTGTAGCAGAAGAGCAGCGCCGTTTTTCCTTGCCTTCCAGGTTTTCACCTCCTGGCCTGATGGAGGTCTTTTGGAGGGCTCAGAAAGGGCGGATCGACCAGGCCCAGGCCAGGATTGATTTCTTACGTAATACATTGCAACAGGTGGATGCAATCATAAGCCCCTCTCAGTTTTTGAAATCAATGTTCATCCAGTCCGGTTTCGGGGGGGATCAAATTGTCTATTCGAGGCAAGGGCGTGATTTTCCTGACCTGGATCCAGCCCTGCTGATGAAAACTCCCTCTGATTCATTGAGAGTTGGGTACCTGGGGCAGATTATCCCAATTAAGGGTGTACATGTTCTATTTGAAGCAGTCAGACAAATGGAGGGGACACCGATAAGTGTGAAGGCTTATGGAGATATGACTCCCTTCCCCGACTATACACAACAACTCAAAGGCCTGGTGGCGATAGACAGCCGGTTGAGTCTGGAAGGAAAGTATGACAGCTCTGATTTGAGCCATGTTTTCTCCGACCTGGATGTGATCGTGGTACCTTCGGAATGGTATGAGAACAGCCCGAATGTAATCTTGGAAGCCTTCGCACACCGTACTCCTGTCGTGGCCTCGAATATGGGTGGCATGGCTGAATTGGTTCAGGATGGAGTCAATGGGCTGCTTTTTGAGCCTGGCAATCCCCTCAGTCTGGCTAAACAGTTAAGGCGGTTAACCGAAGACCCGGCTCTCTTGACCGAATTGCAAAAGGGTATTGAACCAGTAAAAAGTGTACGTGAGGAAATCGACCAATTGGAGGAAATCTATCGAGGTGTCTTGGAAAAACGACCTCTTCCTAAGGAGGTTCTGTGGAAATGAGCCTGCCGGAGGTAACCGTTGTTGTGCTCAATTGGAATGGCCTAAGCGATACTCTGGCTTGCCTGGATTCATTGAGGCATTTAGAGTATCCATCGTTCCAGGTCGTTGTTGTTGATAATGGTTCGAAGGACGGCTCACCGAAGGTGATCCGAGAATCGCACCCTGAGGTAAGGTTGATTGAGACCGGCGAAAATTTAGGGTATGTGGGAGGAAATAACCTGGGGTTGGATTATGCCTGCTCTCGCAAATCCGCTTACGCTTTGCTTTTAAACAACGATACTCTGGTGGCGCCTGATTTTCTCCACAAGATGGTCGGGTTTACAGAGACGGACCCAAGTATTGGGGTTGTGGGACCAACGATTTATTACGCCGAGGCGCCTGAAATGATTTGGTCGGCGGGTGGTAAGCTTGACCGGCGTACTGGATTAACCTTATTGGAGGGCATGGACGAGATCGACAAGGGACAATACGGGGAAGCTCCTCGCCAGGTTGACTTTGTAACCGGTTGTGCTCTGCTTGTAAAAACCTCGGTTGTTAAGGAAGTAGGAAAATTAGATAGCCGCTTTTTTGCTTATTTTGAGGAGAATGAGTGGTGCATAAGGGTGGCTCAAGCCGGTTACAAGATATA
Organism: uncultured Anaerolineaceae bacterium; assembly: GCA_964486825.1. Classification (GTDB taxonomy): domain Bacteria; phylum Chloroflexota; class Anaerolineae; order Anaerolineales; family UBA4823; genus CAZAQS01. The sequence continues at coordinate 2,028 of CAZAQS010000052.1, forward strand.
CCACTTGCCCAATGCCAAAATTTGGCACAAGATTTCGCCCGACCGGCGGGAACATTCGCCGCAGGTTTACTATTACATGACCCGGAACCGCCTATTGTTTACGCGGTTAGCAAGGCTGGGCGTCTCCTCGTGGTTGAGCATTTTCTGGGAATATTTTCGCAGGTTGCTCAGTTGGAGCATCCGTCCTCGCTGGAAATATAAAGCGCCGCAGCGCAATGCCATGCTTAGAGGGATTTACGATTTCGGCCGGCAGAGGTTTGGTAGGGTAGATATAGGGAGGGGGATATGAAAATACTCTTTCTCTCACGTTGGTACCCATTTCCTCAAGATAATGGTTCGAAAATCCGGGTGTTTAACCTGATCAAATATCTCGCGGCAAAGCATTCAGTCGACCTTCTATCCTTTAGCGCGGCGCATGTTGAAAAGATGCGCATAGAGGAGATGAAAAAATACTGCAATCGAGTCGAGACAGTTGTCTTTAAGAAAATCACCCAAGGCGTGCTGAAAAGTTTGCAGAACTTATTATCGCCGACGCCGCTTTTCCTTCATAAAACCCATAGTATGGAGATGCAAAGACTGGTGGAAAGAACCGTAAAGGAACAGGAATATGATCTGGTTATTGCCTCTCAAATGTCCATGGTACCTTATGCGATGGAAATACCCGTTCGGCGGAGAGTTTTCGAAGAAATTGAATTGACCGTGTTTTATGAAAAATATTGGTTAGAAACCCAAAAACTCAAGCGAGGGCGAAACTGGCTGACCTGGGTAAAAGCCACCCGCTATATTGCTTCCACACTAGAGAGTTTTGATGGGGGTACGGTAGTTTCGGAAATCGAACGACAGCGAGTAAAACAAATCTACCGGGGCGGCTCTCCGGTATGCATTATTCCGAATGGAGTGGGTTTCCCAGATGGAAAGACTGATTTTGGTTTGCCAATCCCAGATACGCTGGTCTTTTCAGGATCGTTGACATACGACGCCAATATGGATGCTATATCTTACTTTATGGGAGAAATCTTTCCACTCGTAAAAGCTGCCCGGCCTGAAGTCAAGCTGTTGGTTACGGGAAAATTAGATGGGGTTCAGGTTGATGATCTCCCGAATAAAGATTGGATCAGTTTCACTGGATACTTAGAAGACGTACGGCCAGCCGTAGCCACAAGTTGGGCCAGTATTGTTCCTTTGAGAAAGGGAGGCGGTACCCGGTTGAAAATTTTGGAAGCGCTTTCCCTGGGAGTTCCGGTAATCACGACATCGAAAGGGGTTGAAGGGCTGGATCTCTTCCCTGAAAAGGATATTTTTATCGCAGATCAGCCTGAGACTTTTGCCAATACCATCTTGAAAGTTTTGGAAAACCCAGGGCTGAGAGAGCGTAGCGGTCAAGCGGGCCAACAAAAAGTGAGGCAGAAATATGATTGGAATGTAATTGGCCCTCAATTTTGTAATTTTATCGAAGGGGTGGTAGAGGAAGGAGGTAAAAATTGGCCAGTTTCTTAGAGTCTCGGACGCGCCTGACTTCTAATACCTGGAAGAATCGCCTTCGGATTATTAAGGTTCTGATCATCCTGGCTTCGTTAGCGGTGGCCGGTGGAATTTCTTGGATCCTTCCGCCAACCTTCAAGTATTTCGATTTGCTATTGGGAGCGGCTTTCGGCTTGTTCGCGTTTTTTATGCTTTACCGGATGGGAAGGTTTGAGTATGGGATTATTGCTATCGTCCTGTCTGCGATCTTGTTGAACTTCTTCACATTGCCTACCGGCACCGATAGCAGGATTGTCATTAGCCTATTGGTAACGCTGGGATTGATCTCGATTTGGTTACTCCAACTTATCATTACCAAAGATCGTGAGCAAACCCGTCCTTTACCCATTACCGTGCCCATCATACTTTTTGTGGTAGTAAATATTATTTCTTACTTCTGGGGAAATTTGCTGAGAGATCCGCTTGTGGAAGTCTGGAGTACATTCCCCTTTGTTCAGTTAGGCGCGCTGGCTGTCAACATTTTATTACCCTTGCTAGCCCTGATGGTTGCAAACAAAATTCGCGACGTAAAATGGTTGAAGATAATTACCGGGTTGGTTGTTGGCATTGGTGCACTCGTTGTTGTCTCCTACCTCTTCCAACTTCCAACTTTGGCAGCCTCGGCAAACGGAGCCAGGGGCTTGTTCGCTACCTGGGTAGGCGCCCTGGCATTTGCCCTGATCTTGTTCCATAAGGACCTCTCTATACGTGTAAAAATCTTTCTTCTCATTCTTATTGCAGCATGGTCGTATTACCACTTTGTGATGCATACATTCTGGTTGTCAGGTTGGATACCTCTGTTCGCTGCAATGGGCTTGCTTTCATTCTTTCACTCTAAGAAACTCTTCCTGGTTGCAATTGTCCTCGGCCTTGTCTTGTTTGCAGTCCGCTTTGAGTGGTTTTATCAGAACATCTATGTTGCCAACATGGAGGAAGGCGGCGCTGAGCGACTTGACTTGTGGAGAACGAATATCAACCTGGTTATCAGGCACCCTGTATTTGGGACTGGGCCAGCGGGTTACGCAGTTTACTATATGACTTATAACCCATATGATGCTCGCTCGACTCATAATAATATCTTCGATATCCTGGCACAAACTGGGTTTATTGGTTTTGCCGTTTTTTCCTGGATGGCAGCTGCTTTTATCATGCTTGGTAATCGAATGCGAATTGCTCTTCGAGGCAAGAGAAATTTTGAAGAGGCATATACCAATGCAGTGTTGGCGGGTTTCCTAGCGGCACTATTAAGTATGATGCTTGGAGACTGGGTGTTGCCTTTTGCTTACAACCAGACAATTACTGGTTTTGACAATGCCGCTTTCACCTGGATCTTTATCGGTGGTATGGCTGCTCTCTATTATCTTAAAAAATCCGAGGGGGTAGAGGAATTACGGTGAGCGCTTCATCGACGCAAACGGCTTCTAAAAAGCTATCTGTGGCTTTGCTTGACACGGACCGAAAGCAAGATGTTTTCATCGCGACCAGCCTATTTTTATTAGGCTTGCTGACGCGCCTGCCTTTTGCCGGGGAAATTCTTTACCATTGGGATGCAGTCAATTTCGCGAAAGCCTTGGAACGATTTGATGTCTGGGCGGGCCAACCCCATGTCCCCGGTTATATCCTATATGTTGCCTTGACGAAAATTGTCCACCTATTCCTACCAGATGCTCAAGCCACTCTGGTTGCCGTTAGCATGGTAGCTAGCGCTCTAGCTATCGTATTTCTTTATTTTCTTGGCCGAGATATCTACAACCGTAGGACCGGTTTGATTGCAGCATTATTCCTGGCAGCCAGCCCTCTTTTTTGGTTCTACGGGGAGATCGCACTGCCACATACCTTGGACGCTCTGGTAGTGATCCTCCTGGTATGGCTTTTGTATCGTATCCTTCATGGGGAGTTTAACCTGGTTATTCCTGCTGCCATAGGGCTAGGAATTGCAGGGGGATTGAGACCTCAAACACAGGTATTCTTGTTGCCTTTAGCTATATATGTAGGCTGGCAGGTAGGCTTGCGAAGGGCCTTTTATGCAGGCATAACGTTGACGATCGTCAACCTGGCCTGGTTTATGCCCCTGGTTTGGTCCACAGGTGGGATAGGTATGTATTTCCATATCATGGGGAAGTATTCGGCCAACTTCAACGAGACCACCTCGATCTTCAGTGCCGGGATGCTTGGATTTGCCAGGAATATGCGTAAACTGGTCATGTACAGCCTGTACGGGTGGAGCTTATTTGCAATCCCTGCTGTAATTGCTGGAGGTTTATTCACCTGGCGAAAGATCATAAAACCGGGCAAGAGCGGGTTTGTGGAGCGTTTGTTCTCAACCTTGGGCGCTCTGAACACGCCTCTGTTCTGGTTCTTCGCCCTATGGATGGCGCCGTCTTTGGCCTATTACGCCTTGATTCATATGGGCCAGCAGGGGTTGGTATTCATCTTTTTACCAGCATTATTACTGTTTAGTGCTGTTGCAGTGGAAAATTTCAGCAGGAGACGGCAGTCCATTTCACAAGTACTTGTAGCAAGCCTTGTGACGATCAATGCCGCCATATTCCTGGCGGCGCCAACCTACCCCTTTGGAGTCGAGCGATTCAAGTTACTTACTTTTGACACGATTCGAGAGCACGATAAATTTCACATGGCCAGGTATGAGGGTGTGCAGAGGAATTTTTCTCCTGCTCACACCCTTCTGCTGACGTATGAATGGGTTTTTCCGGATTATTACCTGCGATACTTCGAGCACGTGCAATATGAGATTGGTGCACGTTGGGAAGTTGGAGATGGGCTACCAACAATACGCCAGGCGGAGGCGCTGGATGCAGCTATACGTGGTCTGAGACCAGATCAGGATGGCTATCTTTATATGGTAATTTTCGATGACGCTCTCCTGCAATACAATCATTCAAAATCTCGCCAGGAATCCGTCTTGCTATCCGACGGCAGCCGGCTGCATTACGTGCGCTTTAAACCAAGCGAGTGGGTTTATTTTGGGCCGGAGTCCTTTGGCCTGGTCCCCCAGCATATGCTGCTGCCCCTCGAGGAGTTTTATTGGGATGATTAATCGTACGCAAAACAGAGTTCATAGGAGACATGCGAAAGAATACATACACTCTGCGCTGGATCAACGGGTAAAACAACAGCGGGATGAGGTGCATGGAGATCGTGGCGTGCCTGATTTATCGATCTCGATCATCAACTGGAACACGCATGAACTTTTAGCGGGTTGTCTCCAAACGATCGAACAAAACAAAGACGGCCTTAAGGTGGAAGTCATCGTAGTAGATAACGCATCCAAGGATGGAAGCCAGGAGATGGTTCAGAAGCGGTTCCCGCATGTTATATTGCTGGAAAACGAAGAAAACCTTGGCTTTGCACGGGCGAACAACCAGGCTATTGAGGCAAGCCATGGACGCTACATCATGCTATTGAACAGTGATACCCTGCTCCAACCCGGAAGCCCTCAGGCTATGGTGTCCTTTATGGACTCTCATCCAGATGTGGGTATCGTAGGAGCGGAACTCCTCCATAGAGATGGTAGTCTGCAGCGTTCTTGGGCCAAATTCCCATCAATATTCTCCGAGGTATTGGGAGCCAATTTTCGGTCCAGGAAGCGCTATACAACAAAAAAGGCCCCGCTTGCTTACGAGGTGGATTGGGTAGGTGGGGCTTGCTTGCTGATCCGCCGCACTACAATGGAGCAGGTAGGTCCTCTCGACGAGAGATTTTTTATGTACTCCGAGGAGCTTGATTGGTGCTACCGTACCAGGCAGCTAGGTTGGCTGGTTTGTTACTTACCAGGAGCCACCGTAGTCCATCTAGGCGGGCAGAGCAGTCGCCTGGCGAGCCGGCGTATGAAAGCCGAGCTTTATAAGAGTAAGTTGTTGTTTTTCTGTAAGCATTATGGCAGGCAGCGTGCTCTTCTGCTGACTGTGTTTCTTCAACTAATGTTCTATGCCCGGGGGGTATTGAGCATGGCTTTGGCTATACCCGGCATTAGCTGGGTGTCTAAAGGGGGTAATCTCTTCTGGGATTACCGGAAGCTTGCTGGTATTTTGCGCAAGACATTACGCGAACAGGAGTTGTGTAATGAGAATAGGTATCGACGCACGCTTTTTAACCCATCCACAAAGGGGGGGGTTCAAAACTTACACCATAAATCTCGTTAAGGCACTCTCATCGGTCGATCGTGAGAACGAGTATATTTTTTACGTAGATCGCGACCTCGAAGATACATCAGTACTCGAGAAGCGGAATGGTAACTTCGTGATAAAAGTGGTGGAAAATAAATTTCCTGCTGTTGGTATGCCAATGAGAGAACAACTATTCCTCAGGAGGCAGATCAGAAAAGATCGCTTGGATGTGGTCCACTTCCTATGCAATACGGCTACTGCTAACCTGCCTGGCCCTTTTGTCTTAACTCTGCACGATACGATCCAACTGAAATCAGAGCCAATCTTCGACATAAAAAAGGGTTATAAACCAAACAAGAGGGCTGCTATTAACGCATATTCCAAATGGGCAATCGAGCGTACGGCCAGAACAGCCAATAAAATCATTACCGTATCATCTTATGAGAAGTACCAGATCGCTGACCAGCTGGATATACCGCCGGAGCGGATCGATGTTACTCCTCTCGCTCCCAATGCAATTTTCAAGATGGCGTGTCCTCAACAGAGGCAGGAGTGGCGTGCCTTTATCGCTGAAAAATACGGTATAAGGAACCGCTTTATCCTGGCGGTTGGGTATGAACCCCGTAAGAATATCCCTTTTCTGATCGAGGTGTTTGCAAGCATTTACCTGGAATTTTCCGATCTGGAGTTGGTGATTGTGGCTGCTGAAGAGAACAGCCGTCTAAGTTTCCGCCAGATGGCGATAGATTGTTCTATTGAAGATCGTGTTCGAATATTAGGTGCTCTTCCGCCTGAGGAGTTGGCCATCCTTTATAATTTGACTGAAGTATTTGCTTTTCCTTCTGAGCGAGAGAGTTTTGGCTTACCGCCTTTGGAGGCCTTAGCATGTGGGGCGCCTGTCGTGGCGATGGATGCCACCTCACTCCCGGAAATCTTGGAGGATGGAGCACTCATGGTAAAAAACAAGGATATCCAAGCCTGGAGGGATGCTATCACGAGCATAGTGGCCAACGAGAGTCTGCGGATTGCCCTGGTCGAGAAGGGATTGGAACAGGCGGCAAAGTTTTCTTGGGAAGAATGTGCTCGCCAGACCCTGGCTGTCTATCAAGATGCGGTAAGAGAAAACGGAGCTGAATGAAAGTCTTGTTATTAACCCAAGTCCTTCCCTATCCACCGGATAGCGGTCCAAAGGTGAAAACCTGGAATGTTATCAAGTACCTGGCTAAGAACCATGAAGTAACCCTGGTCTCGTTCGTGCGGGGTGACCAATCTGCCAGTATTCAGGAGCTACGAAAATATTGCCAGGCGATTCATACGGTCCCTATGGAGCGGGGGGTTTTGCGGGATTTGAAGTACATGGTGGTAAGTTTTTTCAGTCGCCAACCGTTCCTGATGGTTCGAGACCGGCGGCCTGAGATGGAGCAGCTCATCGATAAGCTGGCTGCCGAGAACAAATATGATATCGTTCATGCCGACCAGCTCAATATGGCTCAATACGCTGCTCGAGTGCAGGGAGCACGAAAAATCTTGGACGCTCACAACGCTCTTTGGCTGCTCTACAAGCGGTTATGGATGACGATGCGAACTGGGCCTAAGAAGTGGCTATTGGGCAGGGACTGGCGCCTGTTGAAAAAATATGAAGGGCGGATCTGTAGGGAGTTCAATGGCGTTCTGGCGGTGAGTGAGGAGGACCGGAAGGCATTAGAAGAAGCTTCCGGTCAAGCACTGGATGTCACCGTGATCCCTATCGCCATTGATACCAGGTAAATTACTCCTGTAAATTTCAATCCCAAGGGCGTTCGGATCATTCACATAGGTACGATGTATTGGCCTCCGAATATCGATGGCATTCTCTGGTTTCTGCAAGAAGTGCTGCCTCGGGTCAGAGAACGCCGCCCGGATATTGTTTTTGATATCGTCGGAGCTAACCCTCCCCAGGAGATCATTTCGATTGGTGAAGTTGACAAGGGTGTTAATGGAACCGGATATAGGGATGATCCTACTCCTTATCTAGAAGGCGCCAGCCTGATGGTCGTTCCGCTGAGGGCAGGGGGTGGCATGCGAGTGAAAATTCTCAACGCCCTGGGTCAAGGACTTCCCATCGTATCCACAACATTAGGATGCGAAGGAATTGCTATAACTCCCGGCGTTCATCTCCTTGTGGCCGATTCGCCGGAAGATTTTGCAAACTCGGTGATTTGCCTGCTGGAAGACGAGCAACTGGCTAGAAAGTTAGGTCGGAATGGACGACAGCTTATAGAAGACCGCTATGATTTCCAGGTGGCCTGCCAGTCGATAGAGCGTGTATATTTAATGGTGTAAAGGATTGTCAATGCGTTTTAGAGTGGGGTTAGGTGGGCTTTCTCCTGACCGGATTATTGAGATTAGCCTGTTTTTTCTACTACTGATATCTTTTGTCTATACTTTTCCACGCTGGGCGGACCCAAACCAAAACTCCCGGCTGGATATGGTATTCGCTGTGGTCGAAGACGGCACTTTTAAAATTGACCGCTTCGTCGAGAACACGGTTGACTATGCAAAGGTGGGGGATCATTACTATAGTGATAAAGCTCCCGGAACAGCATTTTTAGGGATACCTATCTATGCCGGGCTGAAGGTGCTTCTTGATTCACCTATATTGGAAGGAGTCTTGGACCGTTTAGCCAATAACGAAGCGTTCAGGGCCACGTTGCGCGAGGATGGCTCAGGTATCCTTTTGGAAAAGGTCCGCTTTGCGATCATGCAGGTCGTATTGGCTTTTATGCTGGCAGCCCTTCCGACGGCGTTTACCGCTGTTTTGATGTATAGAGTCTTAGGAGCTTTTACGATCAATCCATGGCCTCGGTTGATCGTTGTCTTGGGATATGGTCTATTAAGCCCTGCATTCCCTTATGCCGGAGCCTTGTACGGTCACCAGCTCAGTGCTGCCTTGTTGTTTGCTGCTTTCTATATCGTATTCATGCGGCGGGGTCACCTAACAGCCGGCGCTTTATTTATGGTTGGAGGGTTGCTCAGTTTCAGTGTAGTGACAGAATATCCTTCAGCTTTGATCGTGGGGGTGATTACCCTTTATTTGCTGCATATCCTATATAAAGAGAAGAATTTGGGTGCAGCAGGCTGGCTATTTCTTGGCGGTGGATTAATTGCATTACCCTGGATGGCGTACAACACAGCCGTGTTCGGAGGACCACTAAATCTTGGCTACAGCCACTCCGAGCTTTGGACCGGGCAACACTCCACTGGTTTCATGAGCTTGACTCTCCCCCATTGGGAAGCCATTTGGGGCATTACCTTCGGTGTATTTCGGGGACTGTTCGTGCTTACCCCGTGGCTACTTTTCTTCTTCCCTGGTTTATTCCTCTGGCATCGTTTAGAAAGGTACCGGGCGGAGTTTTGGGTAGCTCTCTCCAGCGTGGGTTTGATGTTTCTCTTCAACGCTTCATCCATTATGTGGTGGGGTGGCTTTGCAGTTGGCCCAAGATATATTCTCCCAGGGCTCCCGTTCATGGTAATGCCGGTGGTCTTTGTTTTCGACCATTGGCATAACCTGGTCTGGTTCAGGTTTTTAGCCTCAATTACTATGATTTGGTCCTTGGTAGCGACTTGGGGATTAAGCCTGGCTGGACAGGCTTTTCCGTCTGATTCGATTCGCAATCCATTGCTGGAGTATGCCCTTCCCAATTGGCTGGAAGGTAATATCGCACGTAACCTGGGAACTATTTTGGGGCTGCCTGGGATTTGGAGTCTCGCGCCTCTGTTGATCCTGTTCCTGTTATTTATTGCAGCTGGATGGATTGCCTTCCGTCGCAGATCCTTTTCCATTTCGATGAAATAGCAGTTTAAGAGTAATTTGAATGATGAGAACTGTGAGGATTACTACCCTAGAAAAACAGAAAGTGGAGCGACCAGCCGTTCGGACTTATTCTGAATGGGCTTTTGTTGCTGGCACGATACTGTTTTTGCTGGCGTTAACTACTATTCCGTACCTGTATGCTTATATAACGACCCCTCCAGATAAACAATTCATGGGTCTCACGTTGAATGTCCCTGATCATATGCAGTACTTTTCCTGGATGCGAGAGTTAACGGATTCCCACCTATCTGCAAACAAGCTAACCCCGGAGCCAAATGCCCCTATCTTCTTCAACCTGTTGTGGTGGGGGATGGCCCGGCTCTCGCTTTTGCTACGCCTGGATTACGTGGGCATCTACCAGATCCTACGCATTGTATCCGCGGTGTTGTTTCTGCTGCTTTCATACCGGCTGTGCGCCTGGTTTCTGGAAGATTTGCTCATGCGCAGGATTGCTTTCCTGGTCATCGCGCTTACGTCCGGGTTTGGATGGATACTTGTTTTGTTGAAATATACATTGACGGCAGGTGAATTGGTTTATCCGAACTATGTATATATCGCGGAGGGCAATACTTTCCTGGGGATTATGAGTTATCCTCACTTTATCGCTGCGGCTTTATATATACTGGTTTTTTACCTGGTGTTACTTGGAGAGCGAGTGGAGCAATACAAGTATACGGTAGCCGCCGGGTTGGTAGCATTATTTTTTGGCTGGCAGCATGCCTACGACCTGGTACTGGTATATGGCATCCTGGGGGGGTATATCTTGCTCAAGCTTTTGCGTGACCGTCGCCTGCCCTGGTACCTGATCAAGAGCAGCGTGATCATCGGCGTAATTTCATGGTGGCCTGCCCTATACTCCTTGATCCTGACAACTATGGACCCGCTTTGGAGTGAAGTCCTGGCGCAGTTTGCAAACGTAGAAATATATAGCCCGCCGCCACATCACTTACCCATTCTTTTGGGACTGACGTTTCTTTTTGCTATCTTTACCCTGTTTAGGCGCAATATCCCAAGCTTCAGGATGCTCAATGACAAAGACCTCTTTATTATGGCCTGGTTTGTCAGCAATTTCTTTTTGATCTATATCCCTACAGATTTTCAAATCCATATGCTGAATGGCTGGCAAGTGCCCATGGCAATCCTGGCCACTCAAGGGCTTTTTCGTTATATCATTCCCTGGATGGAAAGGACATACGCCGGAAGGAGAAATTGGATTTCCAATTTTCCGTCCCCGGTAACTAAGATCAGGCGCCTGGCAGCTTATGGATTTGTGTTGTTGATCTTGCCCACAAATCTCTACCTGCTAGCCTGGCGTATCCTGGAACTCTCCGATCATTATTATCCATATTACCTTTACAAAGAAGAGGTAGCAGCCTTAGAATGGATAGAAAAACAGCCTGGAGCGGATGGCGTTGTCTTAAGCTCCTTAACCATTGGGCAGTTTGTACCGGTATTAACCGGCAAGCACGCTTTCCTGGCTCATTGGGCTCAGACGGTAGACTTTTACGGGAAAGGGGATATGGTTCGAGAATTTTATGATCCTGAAACTGGAGATGATCGCCGCTTGCAAATTCTTCAAGACTATGGCGTGAATTATGTGTTGTATGGACCGGCTGAAAAGCTGCTAGGAGAAGTTGACTTAGCGAATGCTGCCTTTTTGGAAGAAGCATACTCTTCCCCAAAAGTGACGGTTTATGAAGTGGTAAATTTATCTCAGGCGATCTTCCAGGATAGCGCTATTCTTGGATATGAGGGAGTGTCTTTAGCGGTAGAATTTTCGCCTGCATTTGTTCTTGAGCTGTTGGATTAGTTCTCAGGCAAGAGGAGAAGTGGTTGATGTATAAATATAAAAGAGAGGCAAGCATGAGGAATTTGAAATGGTGGTCGCTCCTGGGATTACTGGTGATGGTTATATTCGCCACAACAGGCGTTTCCTTCGGACAACAAAGCGATTGGAGCCAGCCGGTTGTTATGGGGCCAGGCTGGTTTCCGACCATCGCAGCAGACGTGACCGGTCGAGTCCATTTAGCCTGGGCCAGCACAATGACCATCGATCAGAGCACGAGCCGGCCGGGTGATGAATATACAGGTTACGATGTAGTCATGTATGCAGTAACCGAGGATGGGATTGAGTGGGATGGAAATTACGATATCGTAGCCCGGAGACAAAGCGCGGGTAGCGAGAATACTCGCCCTTCCTTTTTTGCCGATCCTTTAGGTGTTCTCCACTTGACCTACCGAGATACGACGATTTATTATACTCAAGCCCCTGTCCAAGATGCTTCGATTGCCAGGTCATGGAGTTCAAATTACCCTTTAAGTGTTGACCAGGTGGCTTATTTCTCGGATGTTAAAGTTGACAGCCAAGGGGTGGTGCACGCGATTTTCACTGAAAATGTTCTCTCTCCCAGCTGTCCGATCTGTTTTCGAATTTATTACCGCCAATCAACTGACAACGGAAATAACTGGTCGATTCGTTCAGATATCTCCAATCTCCCCACCGGGGCTGCAAAACCCCAACTGCTAGTGGACGATGAAGACAATCTTCACTTGGTTTGGGAAGCAGGCCGCGGCGGAGCGACCGGACAACTTTCAGATCCCACAACAGTCATGTATTCTGCCTCGTACGACGGAGGATTAACATGGCGGCGAGCGTTGGAGTTTGCTGTCCCGGATGGACGAGCGAAAAACATCACACTAGGGCAGGATGGTAGAGGAAACCTGGTAGCTGCCTGGTTAGCGTTGCCAGAAGATCTGATTTATTACCAGGTCTCAACGAACAAGGGCAGGACCTGGTCGAACCCAGAGCCGATCGCAAATGTATATGGGGGGTGGGGGCTCTATACGGCCCGGCTGGATGATTATCACATGGCAACCGATAGCGCGGGAAATATCCAAATGGTAGCAGTGGGGCGAACGAGTGAGGTTGATGAATCTCTAAGTGTTTTACTGCTAACCTGGAACGGCTCTAGTTGGGCCAGGCCCAACGTAATCACCTCTTTGATGGGTAATGTTCCGGAATGGCCACGTATTGCAGTCAGCAATGGAAATATCTTAAATGTCACCTGGTTTGTACGGGATGAAGAGCATATCTTTGATTCGGATCAGGGCGATTACTATGTGTGGTATTCTCGAGGTCGGAGCTCTGCGCCTGCGTTGGAATCGGTTGTTTTGCCTACGGCTACGATTACTTCTGTTCCGGAGACAACGCCAGTGCCTCCTACACCTACACCGCAACCACCAGACCCGGCCCTGCGACTGACGCCTATCACATCAGATCTCTCATCAACTATCTATTCTGAAATTGATGAATTGAGGACAATTGCCGCCTCGCTGATCCCTGCTGCCATTATCGTTCTCTTGGTGCTTGCTTTCATCCGGTTCCGGCGTTAGTAATCTCATGAAAGATCCAATGAACATTCTTTTTCTTGTACCTTACGCACCTAACTTGATCCGCGTACGACCATATAACCTGATCCGGCATTTGGCTGCCCAGGGTCACAAGGTTACTCTGGTTACATTGTGGACAGGGGAGAGTGACCGAAAAGATATCGAGCAATTGGAGCAGATATGTCACGAAGTTCACTATGCTCAATTGCCTCTCTCGAGGTCACTGGTCAACAGTCTCATGGCTCTTCCAACCCGTGCACCACTCCAGGCTAATTACTGCTGGCAGCCCTCGTTAAACGAGCAACTCTCACGGCTATTCGCTGTTGGAAATTCCGAGTTCGATGTTGTGCATGTCGAGCATCTAAGGGGAGTTCGCTATGCCCTTCAACTGAAAACCCACGTTCTTCGAGATCGCCCTGTACCGGTTATCTGGGATAGCGTGGACTCGATCAGCATGCTTTTTAAGCAAGCAGCTGATAGCAGTGAAAGCATGTTTGGCCGCTTTCTTGGTCGTTTTGAGTTAGGCCGGACGGAAAGGTATGAAGGTTGGTTAGTAAACCAATTCGATCAAATCCTTGTCACGTCTCAATTGGACAAAAATGCGTTTCTCTCCCTTAATCCGGCTGCTGGAGAAGCGGTAAGTGTGCTTCCAAATGGGGTAGACCTGGATTACTTTTCTACCGACCCATCAATCGTCCGGGAGTCAGCTACGTTGGTTTTGAGCGGTAAGATGAGTTACCACGCGAATGTCACCATGGCGGTGCACCTTGTAGACAAGATCATGCCCTTGATTTGGGAGAAACAACCTAATGTGAAAGTATATATCGTCGGTAAAGATCCTACGAAGGAGATAAGAGCCATGGCGAAGGATCCCAGGATTGTCGTTACCGGTACGGTAGAAGATATTCGCCCATATCTACGAAAAGCCACTGTTTCAGTGACTCCAATTCTTTATGGGGCTGGGATCCAAAACAAGGTTTTGGAAGCAATGGCTTGCGGAACTCCAGTTGTTTCTACACCACAAGCGGTATCAGCTCTTACACTGAAATCAGGCCAGGAGGTGATAACGGCGCAAGATCCAAAGGATTTCGCTGAGGCTGTATTATGCCTGTTGGATAATCCCACTCTACAAAAGGAGCTTGGTAAGGCAGGTCGTCGGTATGTGGAATCCAACCACAGATGGGAAAAAATTGTGGAAAATCTGGTAGACCTGTACACAAATGCGATTTTAAAAAGAGGACAATTTAACTAATATTTATAGTTGTTTGGTACAATTGAAAGGTTACGGGGGGTTTGGATTTGGCATTCAAACCTATTGCTTCTGTCATGGGGTTTTAGAAGCGAGGCAGATGATATGTTTATCTCCTCTACAACTAGAATCTTATTACCGGAGAATTAGCTAAGAAGATCTATTTGCCGGTTTAATAAAAATAAGTACTGGTTAAATTGGCATACTCCGAAGAATGTCAAGGGGACCATAAATAGGATTGAATTATTATGAAACTTAAAGACTACGTTGACCCGTTAATAAAATGGTGGTGGCTCTTATTGATTACCACACTGGTAGCTGGGGTATCCAGCTATTATGCTACCCGTCCACAGCCTCCAATTTACAGGGCAAGTGCAACAGTAATGGTAGGCCGTGGGATTTACGAGCCTAACCCAACCGGGACAGAGCTGGGCACAGCCGTAAGACTGGCAGAATCATATGCCTTGCTTGCTCAAGGTACAACAGTTCGGAATGGCACGATGGAAGCGTTGGGATTGGGCGATCTTCCGGAGTACACGGTTCTTACTTATCCAGATAACCAGCTCATTAATATATCGGTGATCGATATCAATCCGTTACGGGCCCAGGCGGTTGCAAATGAGTTAGCCCACCAGCTAATCCGAATCAGCCCAACCAATCCAGAAGGCCAGGACTTAGAACGCCAGGCTTTCATCAACTTGCAGTTGGACAACCTGCAGCTTGAGATTATGCGAGTGGAAAACGATATTCAGGAAAAGCAGGCAACCATTCAGGGGTTGACGAGCGCAGTCCAAATTGCTGATACGGAGGCTGCAATTTCTGCTCTTGAAAGTAAGAAGAACCTGCTGCAGACCAACTATGCCACTCTGATTTCAAATACTCAGAGCGGAGCTCTGAACACATTGACCCTGGTAGAGCCCGCTACGCTGCCAGTCATACCTATCGGGCCGAACAAGCCATTGATCATCTTTTTAGTATCTACGATCGGGTTTGTGTTAGCTGCTCTAACAGCCCACTTGCTCGAATACATGGATCGTTCTATAAAGACCCCAGAAGATATCGAGCGAGTCCTCAACCTTCCTGTGATTGGCTATATAGGCGAAATGGATATCCGGCAGGATAGCTGGGCCTATATGGCTAAAAAACCACGCTCCCCGATTGCTGAGGCTTTCCGTTCGATGCGCACGAATATTGAGTTCGCTGGTGTGGATAGTCCGTTGAGAACCATCTTGGTCACCAGCGCGGATGCAGAAGATGGCAAGACAACGGTTGCCAGTAATTTAGCTATAGCAATGGGGCATGGAGATAATAAAGTGGTTTTGATGGATGCCGATATGCGCAGAGGCGCGTTACATAATATCGTCGGCATAGCCCCTCAGCCCGGATTGAGCGACATCTTCCGTGACAGAGTGGATGTGTTAGAAGCGGTACGTTATGTCAAAGAATATCCCTTACGCATCATCACCTCTGGGCTGCCTCCCGCTAACCCCTCAGATTTACTTGCTTCAAAGAAGATGGAGCATATCTTGAATAGTTTGGAAGAGATCGCCGACACGGTCATCATCGACGGCCCGCCTGCAATCGTGAGTGATGCTGCTGTCCTGGCTTCAAAAGTAGATGGTGTTCTGCTTGTCATCAGGCCCGGTCAAACCCGAGAAGAAGTCGCCCGGGCTGTTCTTGAGCAGATGAAAAGGGTAGGAGCTAATGTGATCGGAGTAGCCTTAAACCGTATCCCCCGCCGGGGAGCTGAGTATTATGGAGGTTACCAATACCTTTCGCCGGCTTATACCGGACCTTATTACAGTGATAGCAGCAATGGTCACCCTGTACAGGAGGAAGTGGAACCTATGCCTGTACTCGATCCAACCGTAGATGATACACAACCGGTGAGAAGGGACTGAAAAAGAATCCTGCATGATATACTTGCAGGAAATGGCTGAAGGCGTATCATTCCCAGGAAATCCCTCCTTTCAAGGAAAGATTGCTCTAGTGACCGGCTCGGGGCGGGGAATTGGCCGGGCAGTTGCTCTGTACCTGGCTCAAAAAGGGGCTGACGTAATCATCAATTTCTTCCGTAACCGAGAAACAGCTGAAAAGACTGCCGATCAAATCGTATCCCTTGGCCGTAAAACGCTGATCGTCAAGGCAAATTTGGGTGATTTGAAGGGCATCGACCTGCTTTTTGACAAGATACGGGAGGCTTTCGGGGGTCTGGATATATTCATCAGCAACGCTGCTTCCGGTTATAATCGCCCGGCGCTGGAGCAGAAACCGAAAGGTTGGGAGTGGACGATGAATATAAATGCCCGCGCTCTACTTTTTGCAGCCCAAAGAGCAGTCCCATTGATGATCCCGCGAGGGGGAGGCGCTATTGTAAGCATCAGCAGCCCAGGCTCCCACAGGGTTTTGCCAGACTATATCGTGGTTGGTGCAAGTAAGGCAGCCTTAGAAGCCCTGACTCGCTACCTGGCTGTGGAGTTGTCCGCTCATAATATCGTTGTCAACGCGGTTTCACCGGGAGTGGTCGAGACAGAAGCTCTAAAGCATTTTGATGCGCTTGAAGAAAAAGGGGTAATCGAGAAGATTGCTGCCAGGACTCCAGCCGGCCGCCTCGTAAAACCTGAGGATGTGGCAGAATTGGTAGGCTTCTTATGCTCGCCGGCTGCTACGATGATACGGGGTCAGGTCATATCAATCGACGGGGGTTTCAACTTGCCCATGGCGAGCGTAGCAGCTCCGGAATGATCGTCAAGCTTATACTCCTACCAGGATGGCTCTGGCTGGGGCGCCATCAGATCCATCCAATTTGAGCGGCAGGCAATATAGCGTATATCTACCTTGAGATACGCCTGACAGATCCAATCCCTCAACTACCACTACCCCTGCTTGTAGAAGGATTTCGTGAGTAGGCCCGGGATTATTGAAGGGCGCAACCGAGAGGTAATCCACTCCAACCAGTTTCACCCCGCGTTTAACCAGGTATTCGGCTGCATCTTCACAGATTCCAACAAAATTTTCCTGGAATTCAACCTCATTGCGTGCCCAGTAATCGGAATTTCGAGTTTTGAATAGGAGCCGTCGGGTACGTGGCGGTAAGTCCGAGCGCTCGATAACCTCCGCCGTGATCCAATCCACATCTGGCAGTTCTAAAACGTATGCCCTGCCTGTTAGCGTCCTTAGGGGCATCCTTTCCACGCTTTTCCCGTCAGCCAGGAAGTGGTAAGGAGCGTCCACATGCGTGCCGGTATGCACACTCATTTCGATCTTTGATACGTTAGCGCTGGAACCCTGCTCAATTTTTTCGAAACGTTCTAAGACAACGCTGGGATCACCTGGCCAGGTAGGCATCTTAGATGAAATGGTCAGGGATATATCGTATGTATGCATACCGTTCCTCCTTAGCTATACTGAGGAGTATATATCAGGGTATTCGAAAACGCAACTTAGTTGGGGCTAATAGAATTGTACAGTCAGGAGATCAAACCAGTTCCAGCCAGGCGAGAGTGTACTGTTCCAGAGCCTTACGCGCGAGGCTAACTCCCAAACCTGGCAGGTTGGGCACTTGGAGTGTACTGCCGGGGTTGAGTTGGAAGATCTCCTCGGTGATATCCTGGTTGTAGTAGCGGGCTGTGGCTGAAATATCTCCTGGTAGGGTAAAGCCTGCTAAAGATGCCAGAGCCAGGTTTGCCGCCCTACCCACGCCTGTTTCGAGCATCCCTCCGCACCACACCGGTACGTTATTGGCAAGGCAAAGATTGTGGATGGATACCGCCTGGGATAGTCCACCTACCCGGCCCACTTTGATATTGATGACGCGGCAGGCCTCCATTTCGAGAGCCTGCCTTGCATGCCTTTCGGAAAGTATGCTTTCATCCAGGCAGATTGGGGTATTAAAGCGGGATTGCAAGTAGTGATGGTCCCACAGGTCATCTTCTGACAATGGCTGTTCAATCAAGAGTAGTCCTAACTCGTCCAGAGGTTGAAGGGACCGGGCTGTATCCAAAGTGTAAGCTGAGTTGGCGTCTACTTGAAGGCGCAACTCAGGAAAGGCTCGCCGAACAGCCTGGCTATCTTCTAGATCTCGGTTTGGTTTGATCTTGATTTTGACTCTGCCGTACCCATCCGTAAGGTATTTCTCGACTACTTTTACCAATTGGCCTGGTGATTCTTGTAAGCCTATGGATACCCCTACCTCAACCTTTTCCCGCGTACCACCCAGCATCTTGCTCAATGAAATATCCTCTGCTTTCCCTTGGATATCCCATAAAGCCATCTCCAGGCCTGCTTTTGCCATATTATGTCCTTTGACGGTTGAAGCAATCCTTTGATATTCGGCTATGCTCATTTTTCCGGAGGTAAGGATCATTGGCGCTAGAAAGTCACGCAGGATATGCCAGGCCGTCCCGGTGGTTTCGTATCCATAGCCTGGGTCCCGGTCTGCCGCGCATTCCCCATAACCGACCAGTCCATCTGCAAAAGCCTCAATCAAAATGCATTCTCTGGATTCGATCCTTCCAAAGGAGGTTTCAAAAGGAGTCACCAGCGGCATGCGGACGTGGTAAAGTTTTATTCGGGAAATGTTCATAGCGTGCTTTCTCCGTGGCTGAGGACATAATAGCTCCTGGCAGGCGGCAAGGGAGCGTGAATGAAATCCGTGACCAGGTAGCCACGGCCAAACAATTCTTCAAAGATGTCACGGATGCTCATCCTCCACTCTAGAGCCAGGGCGAGATCTCCCAAACGGATGGAACTGATATCTGCTGGGATTTCCACCAGTAATAAGGGAACTTGGGATCCAGACGCGCTGGCAGCAGGTGGCAAATTGGCGATCGTTGGATGAGGCCATCCATTGGCGCCGTCCTGGCTTGGGTTAACGATTTCCGCTCCGGCAGATATGAAATGTGCTAAATCTAAGCGAGTGCGGGCTTTTTTGCTCAGTCTTCGGTTTACGCGCCTGCTGTTCACCCACCAATCGACCTGGAAGCGGTCCGATGGTAGTCCTGCATTGAGACCATCTCTCATCTCGCCGTAGACCTCTCTTAGATAGGTGCTGCAAACTGCACCTAAGCGAGTGATATTTAAGTGGGCGTTTCTGCTGAGCAGGGGATCAAAAGTCCAGGTGATCAGATCCAAACCCTGGTACCTGACCATCTGCCATTGTGCTCTTTTAAGGAGGAAACCTAATCCCTGGTTGCGGTATGCCGGGTGTACCGCAAGCTGCTGGGAGCAATGTTTGGGCCGCGGACCATCAGGGGTGAAGTATAATCCGGGAAACCCGTAGACAAAACCGATCAGGGATTCCTGATCACTCGAACTCTGCCTTTCGGAATCCGCATCCGTAGGATGGTTACCTCCCGAATAAGCTCCGATCACAACGCCTCCATTATGAGCAACTGTGATCAGGACGTGGAGTGGAACGATGTCCGTCTCACTTCCGGGCCATACCAACCGTTGCAGCTCTTCAGCCTCCTGCATCTCTTCTGGCTTCTCTAATATTCGAATATTCCAATCAGGACTTTGCTTTTTCATCATGATTTACTTCGGGCGACGAAATAGACCTTTCAACATAGCTCGTCTCCAATTCTCATTGCGCAGATACGCCAATCGTTGTGAGAACCTGGCTGGCATCAGGTTGAAGGAGTGCGGAAGTGTATCTAATGAGCAGGTATGGTTGGCAGCCAGATAATCCAGCCAGTAAACAGAGATAGGGAGGCCTGGGAGAGCGTGATCCAAGAGCACTGTGATACCGCGTAAGTACGGCGGGCGCACCGATATCGTGCGCCTCTTTATTCCCAGCACCTGGTTAACCTGTTCGATAATTTGTTGAATGGTCAGGTATTCAGGACCACCAATCTCATAAGTGTGGTTGCGAGTCCTCGAGTCATCTATTGACCATACCAATGCAGTCACGAGATCTTCGACCCATAAGGGTTGCAGCAAGGAACTGGTGTTCCCGGGGATCATGAAAAACGGGGTAGTTGATAGGAGGCGCGCCAGCCCGGTTGTAAACCCGTCGTTCGGACCATAGACAATTGCGGACCGAAAAATTGAATACTCCAGGCCGCTTTTGCGCAAAAACTCTTCCGCTATGGCTTTTGCTTTCAATACAGGATAGGCCGAAGCGCGGTCAGCGCCCAGATGGCTCACGTAAAAAATCCGCTTAACCCCGGCGTCCTGTGCAGCCCGTGCCACTGCTTGCGTTCCTAAAATATCTATCTCCATCAGGCTTGAGCGTGGCCCAGCCCATTCTCCGCTAGCCAGGTGATAAACGATATCTACCCCGACCATCGCCCCGCGCAGGCCACGTTCGTCAGTCAGGCTGCTCACAGCCACCTCTACCGGTACACCGATCGGCAAACTTGGAGAGCTTTTTGATGGCCGGATGAGTGTCCTCACCTCATGACCTGCTTCCACCAGGTGGCGGAGAAGGACCTGGCCGATAAAACCTGTCCCTCCAGTGACCAGGATCATCTATTAACCCTTGGTAGGCTTATGCTTTTATCCACAGTTCAGGATTATAGCATGCCCTGCATGTCCTGCCTTTGTA
>CAZAQS010000053.1:0-6062 GCA_964486825.1 uncultured Anaerolineaceae bacterium
GGGTTCTTCCGATTACCAGACGGGCGACAGCATCCAAAAAGACCAGGCGGAGCAGGACTGCCAGAAGCAGGTGGACACCTGACCTTGAGTGAAGCATCGGACGTGTCAGGCAGCCAATGGCAAGGTAGATGATGACTAGGCCTGTATCAGCTGTGGGCTTGATCTTGTATGCGAAGTTCTTCTCCGGCCTCCTTCATTGATCACCTATGTTTATTTGTGGGTAATTGTAGTAATATATATCTTAATATCATCGAGATTTTCCCATATTCGGAATACAGTCATGAACTCCTGCCTCGCCCGCACCCTAACCGCTGCTCTACTCTTCCTGTTCCTTCTGTCTAGTGGCGACCCGGGGCAGGTCGCTTCTGCTCTCGCCCCTTACCCGCAGCTCCAACCCTTAGATCCTGTTCCCGTAGTAATGGTTCACGGCTTTTCGTCCAACTCCAATGCCTGGAGTGCCTACTTGGGTACGGAGGGATTCCTAGCCCAAGCCGGGATTCCCGGCTTTGCGGTTGGTGACGGGCAATTCCCAGGCGCGATGAACACCGGTCGGATCGAGAACCCCACCGATCGCACAAACACCATAGACGAGAATGCTCGTATTCTGGGAGATTACATCGATGCTGTGAAGGAGGCTACCGGTGCCACGCAGGTGGATCTACTGGCTCACAGCATGGGTGGGCTAATCTCGCGCTACTATATCGCGCGAGTAATGGAGGAGCGCGACGTGCGCCAGCTCATCATGCTCGGTTCACCGATGGCGGGCACAGAATGTGCTAACCTGCCAGCCTCGCTCGGATTCTACCTGCCAGCCGTACTGGAAATTCGCCCTAGCTATGTACTAGGAATCTTCAACCCAATGGTAAATAACCGGCGCGGAGTGCCATTCTCCGCCCTGGCTGGCATACCGATCCAGGAACAGTTCCAGTCACCTTGCACCGGCGTCCCAACGGACCTGGCTGTCTCACGGGCGAGCGTAGCCGGGATTCCGCTTGAGCTGTTCGAGATGCAGATTCTGCACACTAGCCTGAACACCTCTCAGGATGTGTTCGAGGAGTTCGTGCTGCCGCGGTTGCTGGTTCCACCCGTGCAGGAGGATCCTGCCCCAGCAGCGAAAATCCAGCAGCTACAGTTCACGCGCATCTTTGTCGGGCAGGTGCCAGCGGGTGGGCAAGCGGAAGTGACGGTGCAGGTAGACGCAGGGGTGAGGGTAGCGAGCTTTGCGCTGTATGATCTCACCCGCTCGTTAGCAGTGACAGTGCGAGGAGCAAGCGGTAACGAGATTCCACTTAGCGTCGATACGAACGGTCTGGTGGTGGTGGAGGACCCTGCCGCTCTTTTCTACCTTGGATATGGTTTCCAGAATCCGAATCCCGGGGCGTGGCAGGTGACGCTACAAGCCACGGATGCGACACCGGCCAGCGGGACGGAGTATGCGCTGACAGCCAATTTCGAAGGCGGGCCTTATGTGGAGGTAGAGGCAACTCCAGTACTGCCGCGCTTTGGCCAGTTGGTGGCGCTGAGTTCACGATTGGAGATCGACGGGATGCCCTTGACCATCGAGAAGGCGAGTGCGGTGATCCGCGACCCGCTGGGGGAGACGACCTGGTTGGATCTGAACCTGTCTGAGGGTGAGGCCGGTGGGACCTGGAAGCCACCGGCGCCGGGCCTGTATGGGATCGATCTGCAGGTGCAAGGTCGGGCCGTGGATGGAGCTATCGTGGAACGCACTGCCTTTCTCTCTATACAAGCACAACCCGAACCAGCTGGATCTGATCGCCTGGCGCTGCTTCTGATGGCCGTTTTAGGACCGTTGGTTTTGGCTGCAGGCCTGGTTGTAGTCTTCTGGCGCAGGCGGAAAGCACGCTAAGTCGTCCAATACTGGGCGTTCAATGTATATCGGGATCCGGTGGGAATATCATAGCTTCTGAGAAAGAAAAGGATTGGTTAAAGTGGCCAACTATCGTCGATAAGCTGTAGCACCGTTTCTAAACCGACACCTTCCACCCAGGCGTGGATCCCGCGGAAGAAGGAATCCATCCCAACTTCCTCGGGCATCAAATCCGAGCCGTCAAAACGGTAAGTGTCGGCGCTGAGAATGATTTGAGTAAATCTCAGATCTGCGGCTGTTGGAAACCATTCGATGGGGGTTCCTCTATGTGGGTTGAGGAACCCTCCATGCTCGATCATGACTTTCGCCGATTCAGGGGTGGTAAAATAACGCATCACTTCACGAACTTCCGGTCGATCATTCAACATCGCAACGATATCCCCACTGCCAAGCACGGGTTTGCCAAATTCGGGGTCGATTGGCGGCAGATAGAAGAAATCATAATCTTCTCCGTAGCGGACACCGGGCGGAAAAAAGAGGGGGGCAAATGAAGCCTGTTTATGCAAATAACATCCCGGTGGATCCTCAAACAGGTGGGCGGGATTATCTTGATAATACTCGGATGTAATATTCGCCACGCCCCCGTAAACGTAATCCTCATTGAGCCAGATTTGACCCATGATCTCGAACACTCGTCGAATTTCAGGGGAATTAAACGGCAGCTCATTCGTCACCCAGGCGTCATAAGTTTCGGGCGGGGCGGTACGAAGCAAAATATCTTCTACCCAATCTGTGCCAACCCAGCGTAATCCATCAAAATCATTGATCGCGATGCACCAAGGGGTACCTCCATCGGCCACTATCTGGTCCGACAGGGCAATCAATTCATCCCAGGTTTCCGGCACTACATAGCCTTTTGCCTTAAATGCCTGACTTGGGTACCAGACCAGGCTTTTTAGCCCCACACTAAACCAAACACCTAACATTTTGCCATCCAGAGTTGCTAACTCTAGATAGGCCTCAGGATATTGCTGCTGCAAATAATCATCGTCCATAAAAGATTTGAGATCGACGATTTTTCCTTCCTTCTCAAGCTCTAACAACCGGCCAGGCTGCGGAAGCATCACAATATCGGGCACATCCGCTCCCCACAACCTTTTCGCAACAAATTGATCACTGTCGGAGATGAATACAACGTTTATACCGGTGCGTTCCTTTAAAGGAACCATCGATTGATTGAACAAATTGATTAAGTCTTCATTGTAATTTCCAATGATAGTCACTTCTGTACCAGCAAAGGCTTGAGGGTCCGATTCGATTTGGGCGCCGCTGCCTGCGATGGAAGATACGTCGCCGGGTATATTTTGACTCTTGTTAATGACTCTGATGGAGGCGATCAGGAGTAAAACGAACAGGCTCAATACCCCAATGAACGCCAGATTCCGGCTGGGAAAATCTGTATAAGGGCGGGTTTCTGTAGCTTCTACCGACTCTACGGCCTGCTCTTGTAAGCTGCTGGCTTCGGGTTGACTGGGCCCACTTTCAATGAGGGAGACCTGTGAACTTATCCGCCCGTTCTGGATCGCTTCAGCCAATGCCAGGGTTTCAGGCGCTGGGTCCATATCCCACTCCGTCCGCAGCACCTGGCGGCACAGTTCAAATTGATCGAGAGCAGTCGCGCGTTTACCCAGTTTGGCATATGCCTCCATCAAGGCGCGATGCCAATCTTCACGAAGATTATCCAGTTTCAATAACTGTTGAGCCGTGATAACAATGGAAGCATACTCACTCTGCCGCATGTGAAGTTCCAACTGCTTTTCCAGACCTGCTTGATACTGCCCACGGATGCGTTGCCGTTCAAATAAAAGCCATTCCTCGAACCGGATGGCATTACGCAAGTACAACCCTTCCAAAAAATCCCCTTGAAACAGCTCGATTTCCCCTGCTTCGAAGGCAGATACATCCAGCCAAAAATTGCTCTCAAAATTGAAGGAGATCTCTCCTCCATCTGACAGGATGAATTCATTGCCAATGGCTTTCCGGATTTTAGTCAGAGTCCAGCGTAAAGCGGCCCGGGGATCGTCCGGCCCATCAAAAAGCAGGTCGATAAGGTGTTCACGGCGATGGGATTTTTTTGTGACCAACAAATAGGCAAGTAAGGCTAGAGGGCGACCCCATGATAAATTAACCGGAGAACCGTCAAAACGAATGCTGGGCTGCCCGAGAAATTGGATACGTAAGGACATTGGTTTCCCCATCACCTGTAAATATCGAGGCTGCTACCTTTAATTCGCAATTGTCAGCGCCTCGCGGCAATTTATTATACCGTTGTCTAGAAATTTATTTTAAAACAATGTTCAATTCAACGCTTAAGCCAACGACGAGACGGTAAATTAGCTGTAAATAAATTTATTCAAATAACAACTTCTAGGAGGTAAATGATGAACGGTAAAGTAGTAGTAACAGCACTGGTAGGGATAGCCTTATTGGCTCTGTTTTTACCTGTGCGGCTGGCACAGGCTGGGATCGAACCCGTATTGGCGGTCGATCACATCTATGCTGCGCTCAACTCGGGTGATTTGGATACGGCTGTGGCCTCGTTTGCCAAGGACGCAACCGCCGAAAATTTGGTGCGCAAAGAAACATACAGCGGTGAGAACGAGATCCGCCAAATGCTTCAGGGGAGGCAGCGAGAAGGTCGCCGGTATGACATTGTGAAAATCCAGATGGACGGGGGTACGATTACGGCGAAGGTGGAAATTTCGGATCGCGGTTTTGTTTGGGGTACGGAGACAATTGAAGCCGTGGTAAAGGACGGCAGGCTGCAAACCTTTACCTTGAAGGACATCCGTCTGGAATTGTATCGAATTCGCCGGTGAAGAAAAGATCCGGACAAATCGGTCATTACCCTGCATAGCAGGTTCGAACTGCCTATAAGTGAATAATCAGCAGCCTCAGCGTCAGCCGCTCGCCACATACTTGTGAAGCCAGCGGCTGACGTTTGTGTTGTTTCATCTGAAAATTAACCGTACGATTGGGATAGTGAGCGCGCTGCCTAGCGCCGGCTCTGGCGACCGGCGGGATATGCCCTCGCCCGAGACGATCGAGCGCTGGAAGAGTTTACATTGCTGAGAACGAACAGAAACGGCTGGATCACCTAACGATTGGTGGGGAGCAGACCTGGGTGGAGGTGGAGAGGTCGTGCCAGAGCTCGTCGGCCTCGCTCACCAGTTCCACACCTTGCGCTTTGAGCTGGCGCTGTAGTTCGCGCACGTCTGTGAAAGAATCGAGCTTTTGGGCGTTGCTGTCCCAGCCCGGATTGAAGGTTAAAATGTTCTTTTCAAACATCCCTTGAAACAGTCCAATCACATGGTCTCCATTCTTCATGATCAGGTAGTTCTGTTTGATATCTCCATGGAAGACTTCGAAACCAAGCTTCTCGTAGAAAGCTTCCGACGCCTTTATATCCTTGACTGCCAGGCTGATTGAAAATGCGCCTAGTTCCATGCTGTTCTCCTTTCTGTCCTTTGCTCCGACCCTCAGGTAGAGAGGGGTCTATCGAACCCAATTAAGACATTTTGGATGATAATCAGCGCTGTCATAATCGTCAAGGCGCAACTCTGACTACACACGAATCAGTAGACACGTCACCTTCTTTCGTTTACAAATGATATGGAATGATATCGATGGATGGTACTTAAAAAGCGGGGCCGGCGCTGATTGCCTGGAATTCCAGAGTGACTCTCGTCGGAAAAGTTACTTTTTTCCCCCAAGGATTGCAAAGCAGGCCAGGCCCGACAGAGAAATAAATGACGCCATCAATAGCTCCCCCTCGCCGATGCCAACCAGGCTCATTATTGCATATAGAACGATCGCGCTGATCAGGATGGCTGGGAGGCGCTGGAGCCAGTGCTTTTGGGCAGTATATTCAATCTCTCTCCAGGTAGGCAAAAAGCGGAAGGGAAACCCGGACAGGGTACGCCAGGTATTGGGTAAAAGCAAGACGTGGACGCTCTTCAATAGCGTTCTCGATCCGACTTGTAGGAGCTGAAGGGATTTTTCATTGGATTTGGCCATCTCATCCTCCATGCCCTCCTGTTGCATCTTCTGTGCCTGGAGCAGACAGATTTTGGTTTAGTGACATGAGATGGATTGTGGGAAACGAAAACCGCCCTGTGGACCCGGGCGGTTCGATGGTCAATATATCATAACCAATATGAATCTCGCCATG
>CAZAQS010000053.1:6072-22628 GCA_964486825.1 uncultured Anaerolineaceae bacterium
CCAACACTCTGAATGGTTGGGGTGACAACGAACAATTTGGAATAAGCGAGAACGGCAATTGTAACTGGGATACCATGCAGAATGGCATAAGCGGCGTTGGCATGCAGGCGATCAATGCGACTACCTGATACGCTTGCGGCGGTCGAGCAACCAACCGCCTATAAAAACCAACGCACCGAACGCTATTGCCAACAAGATCACGATCCAAATACTTTGTACCTCCCAAATTTGGAAAATCCGGCTTACATACCACTGGGATAGGGCAAGCAGGAAGATCCCCTCCACCAACAGCAAACGCTTCAGCCAGGCATCCTTTTGGTTAAACGCCCACCAAATGGCCCAGGAGCCGGCCAAAGCCTGCCAGGTCAGGAAGATTGCCCGGTAGCGGGGATTGTCCCACTGGTCGCCGCCAGCGTTCGCGGAAGCTATGATGATCCAGGCCCATACCACTACATGGAGCCATATGATTTGCCAGCGACGTCCTTCGTTGCGCGCCAAGGAACCAGAGAAGGCGCCGTATATTAGAACGGGAGCCAGAGCATACCACCCGGCAGCGCGCAGCACGTTGATGACGATCCAGATCCAGGGAGCAGGATCGAAGATGGCCGCCGGAAGCACCGGACGTGTAATCCCGTAAGAGACTACTACGGCAGGCCACCACTGCTCCAGCACCTGCCGGGATAATTTTTGGATCCAACCCGATGAGCGTTCGAGCTGGTGGGACTGGAAATTAAAGTTATTCCCTAACCAGGTGAAAAAGATAGTCAGCGGATTGGCGCTTTCCAGGGAGGGCAGGGTTGACCAAACCGAGAATACAACCAATAGCGCCAGGAGGGTGATGGCGGCAAAGAGTCCAAACTGCTTCCAGGACAGGCGCTGGTTCCGCTCGAATACCCATAGTCCGCCTACGACAACAAAGGTCGTCAACGCAGTCGGTGGATGGAAAAATAGCAGGACGAGGAAGGACAGACCCAACCAGGCCCAACCTGCCCGTCTTTCATGGACAACTTGCTGAAAACCGTAAAAAGCCAGCGCGGTGCTCAAGATAATAAAGGCTTCTCGCATTTGGCTGCTACCAAGCAGGACGCTCTCCGGATAAAAAGCAAAGATCAGCGCTGCCAGGGTAGCAACCTTCTCGTTCAGCCAGCCTTTAGCCGCCTTCCAAAGAAAAAGGACGCCTGCAGCGCTCGCCATTGCAGCCAGGATGACGACGAGCAGCGGACGGTGGGCATCAGGGCTCAAGTAGCGATATACAGCCGCGCTGGTTGCCAGCATGCCGCCATACTGGTCCCCAGAATATGCACCGGAAAAAGCATTCAGCAGAGGTTGGGAAGAAGAGGCCAAACGCCAGGCTTGGGTATCTCGAATGTATGCGTCTTTGAACACATATCCAGCAAGCGATACTTCACTGGTCTGGTGCCCTGCTACCGGGAGCAACAGGATGAGGGCCAGGCCAACAGCCAGCCTCAATAAGAAAGCGGCAACCGCCGATTGAAAGGCCAGCCGGCTTGCTTTAAGAGCCCGTTGGGATGCGATCAGTATAATAGTAGTGACGCCTAACAGGAGACTGTAGGCAGCCCAGCCTGCCCACCAACTGGGGCTGCCGTCAAGGATGGCCAGGATAAGTCCTACCAGTACTACTGCTATGGAAAGAGCGCCTGCTTTTAGTCTCCAAACTGGATTTAACGGGGAGGTGGAGAGCATCTTATCCTAATCCGGATGCCTCTCTCCGGAAGCATCCTCCAGCGAGGCTCCAGGGGAAGTGCTTGCGTCCGAAGCATTCGAGATGGCGATATGGCGGACAAGCTCGGTGATCTGGCGCTGAAGACGCTTGTGCTCCGAGGACATGCCTACTGCAAAAAACAAGCCGGCTATTACGAACAGATACAGTAACAGGTCTGCCCCGCGCCCGATGCCGAATAGATTGGCTATCCTGGAGGCCAGATCAGGGTTGATGACCAGCACGATACCGCAAGCGGTAATTAATAGGATAACGAGGCGGTCGAGGAACAGGGTGCGCAAGCGGAAAACGTACAGAATGAAGACTAGCAGGGCCAGGATTAAGAGGATTTGGCTGGGTTGGATTATCATCTAAGTTTACCTGCCAGAATGTCCCACAAGATATTTAGGCCATTCGAAATGGATTGTCCTTTTCGGATCGAGTAAGAGGTGTAAATAACCTTAACCGCCGCCTCGCAATAGCTAAGTTTCAAGGCCGCGATCTGCGAGATGATCTCAGAGGCGTGGGCCATTCCGTTTTGCCTGATCTTTATAAGAGCGGCAGCATCCGCCCGGATTACACGCAAGCCGTTATGCGTATCTGTTAGGGGCAATCCGCAGGTCAGGCGAGTATACCAGATTGCCAGTTTCAATACCAGGCGTTTCAATAGGCTCATATTGACCGTCTGCCCTCCGGGGACGAAGCGCGATCCAAGAACCACTTGGACCTGCTGCTGCTCGCAGGCATCCAGCATGCGCTGGATATCCGTTGGGTCGTGCTGACCATCGGCATCGAAGGTGACGATATAACGGGTAGACGGGAAACTTAGGGCGTATTGGATCCCGGTCTGAAGCGCCGCGCCTTGGCCTAAATTGATTGCATGGTTCAAAACGGTCACGGGATGTCTTCGAGCAACCTGAGCTGTTTGATCGCTAGATCCATCGTTAACAACAACCACGTTGTAAGGGTATGATGTTAACTCGCCTAAGACAGTGTCGATCGCCTGTTCTTCATTATAAGCCGGTATGACGACCCAAATTTCTGCCTGGGTGGCCAACCGGTTATCTCCCCATCGATTGCTTCGGTAAGACATGCGACCAGCCGGAGCCGCCGCAGGTTTTGCAACGGTCTTCCATCTCTCCTATCACACCTTTTCCCTCACACCAGGGACATTGCCGGGAAGGCTGTGCAACGAGCAAACTTCCCTGCCCGCCACAGATGAGACAAGGGTCTCCATATTCTCCCCATTTCCCTTCCCCTCTGCACCATGCACAAGTCTCGGGGGCATATTGGATCACTGGCATTACCATAGCCGAATCCTCCTGCTCTTGGTTAGCTAATACGATCAAGGATACCTTCAGATTATATTCTGAAGCACCCTGGTAAACAAGTTAATATTTGCGAACACTTTAAGGGTTACCAAAGCCCCCTAACCATGAGCAGGATGCCAAACGTTGCCAGCGGTATTCCTACCACCGCGCCTACAACCGTCAATGTG
This sequence comes from uncultured Anaerolineaceae bacterium, assembly GCA_964486825.1. GTDB lineage: Bacteria > Chloroflexota > Anaerolineae > Anaerolineales > UBA4823 > CAZAQS01. Next base: position 9,291 of record CAZAQS010000053.1, read on the forward strand.
AGAATGACCCCCGCGATAATGAGAACCAGCCCGAGAAAAACCGCGATAAGCCGGCCGGTAAGGCTTACAATCCATACAACCAGGTTCCAAATTGCCACGAATGGCCAAAGCAAGCAAGACGTCTGGCGTTTACTTTCATTCATCTTCTCAACTCCTTTCCATCGATCGATAAGCCGGTCGAGATTTTCATTGTCTATACTATTTACGGAAAAGTAATTATCAAGTTGCAGCTTCAAATGAGGTCCTTTTATGGCGTGTCAAGCTAAAGGACAATGGGCTCGAAGAGGCGTCGATCTGTATTAGGAAAAACCTTTCGTAGGACGCGGCGCCTTTCCTGGCATGGTAGAATGATGGGCGATGAATCACCTGAGCGATCTCAACCTCCAACAGCAATCAGCAGTGATGGCGGGACTTGGTCCTGTGCTCGTCATGGCGGGTCCAGGCTCAGGGAAGACGCGCGTCCTGACTCAACGGATCGCCTACCTCATTGATGCGATGGGAGTGCGTCCCTACAATATCCTGGCGGTCACATTTACAAACAAGGCTGCTCGGGAAATGGAATCCAGGGTCGTGGACATGCTCGGTGATAAGGCTCACGGTCTTACGCTAGGGACATTCCATGCAACCTGTGCTCGGATATTACGGCGTGAAGCCGAGCACCTCCCTTTCTCATCAAATTTTGTGATCTTCGACGCCGATGACCAGGTTGGCCTGGTGAAGAGAGCAATCGCAGACCTGAACCTGGATGATAAGAAATACCGGGCCCCTGCCGTCTTAGGAGCCATCTCACGGGCTAAAAATGAGCTGATCCTTCCGGAGATTTTTCCGGTCACGACCTACCGGGATGAAGTGATCAAACGGGTCTATTCACGATACCAGGAGATGCTGGTCACCAACAATGGTGTAGATTTCGACGACTTATTGTTATGGGTCGCCAGGCTGCTGGAAGAGGTCCCTCCAGTACGCGAGAAATATGCCCGCCGATTCGAGCACGTCCTGGTGGATGAGTTCCAGGATACAAACCTGGCCCAATATGTTTTGCTTAAGCACCTGGCCTCTTTCCATGGAAATATCTTTGCAGTTGGAGACACAGACCAATCCATCTACCGGTGGAGGGGCGCCGATTACCGCAATGTATTGCGTTTCGAGAAGGATTATCCAACCACTCAGGTCATCCTGCTGGAGCAGAATTACCGTTCCACTCAAACGATCCTCGACGCGGCTATGGCTGTTATCGACCGGAATCCCCACCGCACTCGAAAAAGGTTGTTCACGGAGAGGGGTGCGGGTGCAAAGGTTTATTATTACGAGGCCTACGATGAACGTGTAGAGGCCTCCTTTGTCGTGGATACGATTGCCATGCAGGTAGGACAAAAGAAGTTCCACCCAGGAGATTTTGCGGTAATGTATCGTACCAACGCCCAATCGCGCGTGCTGGAGGAGGCCTTCCTGCATGCAGGACTGCCCTATAAACTGGTTGGTGCGCAAAGATTCTACGGGCGCAGGGAGATCAAGGATGTCATAGCCTACCTGCGCCTGGTCCATAACCCGAATGACGAGATCAGCCTGGGGCGCATCATCAATGTCCCGCCGCGCGGGATTGGGGATAAAACCATGCAATCCTTGCGGAAACAAGCCCAGGTTTCAGGAGTTTCCCCGGCATGCACCTTGTTAAATATGGCTGACCCATCTTCCGAGCACAGAGAAGCGTTTTCAGGCAGGGCTGCGGCTTCCCTGGTAAATTTCTCCAGGATGTTGACCGATTGGCGGTCCATGCTTCCCGGCACCCCTTCGCTCAAGCTTATGGACCGGGTATTGGAAGACGTGGACTATTACAGTTATATTAATGACGGCACGGATGAGGGACAGGAGCGCTGGGAGAACGTTCTCGAGCTGCGCCGCCTGGCTGCGGAATTTGCTGAACAGCCGTTGGAGGCTTTCCTTGAGCGAGTCGCCCTGGTCTCCGATCAAGATACCATCGAGGCGACTGCCAGTGTCCCTACCCTGCTTACCTTGCATGCTGCTAAGGGATTGGAATTTCCGGTTGTCTTTATCGCCGGTTTAGATGACGGAACCTTGCCCCATTCCCGATCTTTTGAAGAGCCCGAGGAGATGATGGAGGAGCGACGTTTGCTGTATGTAGGCATGACCCGGGCGAAAGACCGGCTATACCTCATCTACCCGCTTCACCGGGCTACCTACGGTTATTCTGAGCCGACCATCCCCTCTCGTTTCCTGGAAGATATCCCCTTCGAGGCGATGGAGGGGAGCGCGACCGGCGCTGCAGGACTGGCGTTCGGGGGTTCCAGGAGTAGGGCAAATGCTCCGGACCGTTGGCCGAGTGCATCCTCGACCCGTGCCAATACCCTCGAACAGCGCTATCATCCCGGAGCAAGGGTGATGCACCCTATCTGGGGAGAGGGGTTGGTTTTGAACAGCAAGATCGAGGATGATGATGAGATTGTCGATATTTTCTTTGAGAAACAGGGGTTAAAGAGAGTGGCTGCCTCACTTGCCAAATTAGAAATAAAAGCTTAATATTGTTAAGGAAAATGTCCCCCATTTTTCTTGGATGGCTTCCTAGAACTTAAGCTTTCCGTTTTACAGAATCAAGGCTTATAATCCTTTTTAACATGCCTATCCTCTCCCCGCACTCCATGGAAATTATCAGCCGCAGTACTGAGCAAACACGTCGTGTGGGGATTCGATTAGGGGCAATGCTCAAGCCGGGAGATGTCATTTGCCTGGTGGGAGACTTGGGAGCAGGGAAGACTACCCTTGTGCAGGGGATAGCTGCTGGCTGGGGATCATTGGACCCGGTTTCCAGCCCGACATTCGTGCTTGTCAACGTCTACCGTAGGGTGGATGGCCAGCGTCTCTTTCACCTGGATGCCTATCGCATCAGCGGTGCACCTGAGGCGGAAGATTTGGACCTGGAGGCGTTCCTGGAAAAGGGCCCATTGGTCGTAGAATGGGCAGACCGGATCCGACCTGCACTACCATCTGAGCATCTGTGGGCGACGCTTACCTGGGTGGACGAATCCCAGCGCGACCTGGTCTTTTCAGCCCGGGGAACGCGCTATCAAAATATGCTGGCCGGATTCAAGAAGCGGGTATACGGAGGTTAAGTGCTGCTTGCGTTGGATACATCCACGCGTAATATTGGAGTTGCGCTTTATGATGGATTGCGCGTGCTCGGTGAAACTGTTTGGGCAAGCGATGGCTTTCATACGGTGGAGCTGGCTCCTGCTGTGGCTGAGATATTGGTGCGTGCTGGATTGCAGGTGAAAGATATCGAGGCCCTGGCGGTGGCTACCGGACCGGGGTCTTTTACCGGATTACGGATCGGTATGGCTCTGGGGAAAGGCATCGCTCTTGCCAGGCGGCTTCCACTGGTTGGCGTGCGAACATTAGACGTGTTGGCAGTAGCCCAGCCAGTATTAGATGTTCCACTGGTGGCACTTCTGAAAATAGGACGCGGCCGGTTGGCTGCCGGTTGGTACGATGCGAATGCCGGAACCTGGAAACCAACCGGGGAGATTGCGATAGAAACTGCAGAATCTCTGGTTGATCGCATCCATAAACCAACCCTGATCTGCGGAGAGATGAACTTGGAAGAGCGGCGCATTCTATCTCGTTTGCGAAAGAATGCCATTTTAGCATCTCCTGCGCACAGCTTTCGCCGTCCCTCCTTCCTGGCAGAGCTGGCCTGGCAGCGCTGGCAGGCTGGCGACCTGGACGACCCTGTGAGCCTGGCTCCGTTTTACCTCCAACGTACAGAACAGATCCCAGGATGATGGTATCCTTTAAGGGTATCGGAAATTGGTTGTCCATCTCACAGCGCAATGACTCCCAATTTCTTACAAATCAAAGATGATTGCTCGGCTTTTGAAAGCTATTGCTGGTGAACAATTTTGGTAGATAGGGTTTTTGAAGTCACTTATCGTCATATGGAACTGGAAGACCTGGAACAGGTGCAGGAGATCGACCGTCTCTCCTTCAGCCTTCCCTGGCCTCCTACGTCATACCGGTTTGAAATCAGAGAGAACCCGGGCTCGATCCTTTGGGTTGCTGAAGGTACCAACCTGTTGGGGGAGAAAACAGTCATCGGGATGATTGTGGTTTGGATAATTATGGACGAAGCCCATATAGCCACCATTGCTGTGCATCCCGATTACCGTGGCAGGAGAATTGGTCATGAGCTGCTTGCCGTGGCTTTGAAGGAGGCGATCGAGAAAGGAGCCATCGAATCAACGCTTGAGGTCAGGGCCAACAATTTAGTTGCTCAGGCCCTTTACCGTGCCTTTGGATACAAGGAAACTGGACTTCGTCCCCACTACTATAAAGATAACCAGGAAGATGCAGTCCTGATGACCCTTAATAACCTCGATGAAACTTATTTGCAGTGGTTGGAAATTAATTATATTGTCCAGGCACGTATGAACAAAGGTTGAGGGCATACTTAATTTACCAGGAGGTAGATGATGGATTCTGGACAGGTATTAGAACAGGTAGCTCAGGCAGTCAGCACCTGTCGAAAATGTGAGTTGCACTATTCTCGCAAGAAAGCCGTACCCGGGGAAGGTCCATCCAACGCGGAAATCATGTTGATTGGAGAAGGGCCTGGCTTTTATGAGAACGAACAGGGACGTCCCTTTGTCGGGGCGGCTGGAAAGTTTTTGGATGAGCTGTTATCAGGCATTGGATTGAAACGCGAAGATGTCTTTATCACCAATATCGTTAAATGCCGGCCTCCCAATAACCGCGACCCCCGTCCAGAGGAAATTGAAGCTTGCGCGGGAGACTACCTGGAGCAACAGATACAGGCCATTAACCCCAAGGTCATCGTGACATTGGGGCGTTACTCCATGGCTCGTTTCTTGCCGGAAGTAAAAATCAGCAGCGTACATGGTCGGGCGATGCGGGTACGGGGCAGGTTGGTGGTGCCGATGTTCCATCCGGCTGCGGCTTTGCACCAACCTTCTCTACGACCCTCCCTGGTGGCAGATTTTGCCGCTTTACCCGATTTGATTGCCAAAGCCAATCTTATTACAAATGCTGATGATGGAATTCAAGAAGAACGTACCGAACCGTCTCAGCCAGATCCAAAGCAATTGACCCTGTTTTAGCTTAACTACCATTTTTCAATATAGCGTTTACTGGCATTATTGAAAATAAAATGCGGAAGGTACCGGCTGGTTTTTTCGGAGGCCTAATGAGGAACTTAATCAAAGAAAATCTGTTATCTAAGATCCAAGAGCGAACCATCCATATGGCAGTGCTCGGTTTGGGATATGTTGGCTTGCCCCTGGCAACTGTCTTTGCGGAAGCTGGCTTCCGGGTGACGGGAATCGATCCTGACCAGGATAAAGTAAATGAATTATGTGCGGGAAGAAGCTATATCAAGGATGTGCCCACAGAGCAGGTTGCCCACCTGGTTTCTTCAGGGAAACTATCCGGTACGACTGATTTTTCAGTTCTGGCTGGGATAGACGCAGTCAGTATTTGTGTACCGACTCCATTGCGGAAGACGGGAGACCCGGACCTTTCCTTTATCTTCTCGGTTACGGAGCAGCTTGCACGTTATTTACATCCCGGCATGGTGGTAGTGCTCGAATCGACCACCTATCCTGGAACAACGCGCGAGATCCTGCTTCCCAAACTGAGCGAGATCTCCGGCCTGACGGTGGGAAAGGATTTCTTCCTGGCCTTCTCCCCCGAAAGGGTGGATCCGGGTCGCTCGGACTGGACCACTTTGAATACTCCCAAAGTGATTGGTGGAATCACTGAGGATTGCAGTGAGGTTAGCACAAAGTGGTACTGCCAGGCGCTTGAAACTGTCGTACCTGTCTCATCGACGGAGGTAGCAGAGATGGCCAAGCTGCTCGAAAATACCTTCAGGATGATCAACATCGGGTTGGTAAACGAAATGGCATTGATGTGTGACCGCCTGGGTATCGACGTTTGGGAGGTAATCGATGCCGCTGCTACCAAACCCTTTGGATTCATGAAATTCACTCCAGGACCCGGTTTAGGCGGTCACTGTATTCCCATCGATCCACTGTACTTATCCTGGAAATTACGCGCCTTGAAATACACTGCTCATTTTATCGAGCTGGCCTCGGAAATCAATACCGGAATGCCTCGCCATGTGGTCGGTAAAGTACAGGATGCATTGAACATTGCCGGGAAAGCTTTGAATGGGAGCCGCGTCCTGGTTTTAGGAGTGGCCTATAAACCCGATATCGACGATCTTCGTGAATCTCCCGCTCTAGATGTCATCGGTCTGATCAAGCAAAAAGGAGCCGAAGTCCTTTACCACGATCCCTTCGTGCCCCAACTGCTTGAGGACGGTGTGGTCATGGAGAGCGTACCAGATTTAATGGAAGCCATACGAGAGGTCGATTGCGTGGTAATTATTACCAACCACAGCCAATACGATTATCATGCCATCCATGAGGAAGCGAAAATGGTTGTGGACACGCGCAACGCGCTTGGAAAACTTGGTAAGGAGAGTTCTAAGGTTGTCAGGTTATAATGGAGCCAGAGCCGCAGGTGGGGTACATGCAGGAAGCGGTGCACGGCCGGTTTTGGGAAGTCGTAGGACACAAATGAGGGAGATATTTGCATGGCACATTATTTATTGACCGGTGCTGCCGGATTTATCGCTGCCCGGGTTGCAGCAATGCTTTTAGAAAGCGGGCATACCGTTACCGGTGTCGACAACCTGAACGATGCTTATGACGTACGCATGAAAGAGTATCGTCTGAACCAGCTTCAAGACTGTAAAGGCTTCCATTTTCAAAAGCTGGATATATCTGACAAAGTAGCGTTGGATGAACTGCATAAAAAGGAAACCCGGGGTTCAGATATGGCGCCTTTTGATGCAGTCATTAACCTGGCTGCACGGGCTGGCGTCCGGCAATCTGTAGAAAATCCATGGGTATATATGGATACGAATCTGACCGGTACGCTGAATTTATTGGAGCTCTCCCGGCAATATGGGATTCCTAAGTTCATATTAGCCTCCACATCCAGCATCTATGGGGCTGATGCACCATTGCCTACGCCCGAGGAGGCGGATAGCGACCATCCGCTGCAGGCCTACGCGGCCAGTAAAAAGGGCGCAGAGGTGCTCTGCCACGCTTACCATTACTTGTACGGGATCGATGTGACCGTCTTCCGCTATTTCACCGTCTACGGGCCAGCCGGAAGGCCGGATATGGTTATGTTCCGATTTACCAAGTGGATCCGGGATGGGCTACCGGTGCTGTTGAACGGGGATGGCGAGCAGTCCCGTGGCTTTACATATGTGGACGATATTGCCAGGGGAACGATCCTTGGTTTGAAACCCCTGGGATATGAAATCATCAACCTGGGCGGTCATGAATCCATTAAAGTAAACGATCTGATCCGTATCTTGGAGGGTATGATCGGGAAAAAAGCAAATGTTGAATACCTGCCCTTCCACCCGGCGGATATGTTGGCAAACTGGGCTAACATCCAAAAGGCGAAGAGATTGTTGGGTTGGGAGCCAAAAGTTACCCTGCAAAAGGGTATTTCGAACCTGGTGGCATGGTATGAAGCCGAGTATGCTTGGGCAAGCCAGGTAAAGACCTAGGGCCTTTGAATTGCAAACTTTACGTTCCTGGTGGCAGGATAATCTGTTAAGGGGGATCGTAAAGAATAGCGGGTATCTGTTCAGCAGTAATTCCGCAGCCATGGTCCTGAGTATATTTCAGGGCATCCTTGCCGCTCGACTCTTAGGTATCGAGCGGTTCGGGATTCTATCAGCCACCGTGATCCCGTTCGTATCCAACATCCACCGCTTGCTTTCCTTCCGGATGAGCGAGCTGGTAGTGAAATATATGGGCCAGTATCTTGTCCAGGGAAAGAAGGACCGAGCAGCAGCGATAGTAAAAGGCGCCGCGCTGGTGGAAGCTGCCACTGCCGTCATTGGCTACCTGGTCTTGTTGGGGTTTGCCCCCCTGGCTGCTCAATACCTGGCAAAAGACCCTGGCGCCCAGCCTTTATTCATGCTTTATGGGTTGATCTTGCTGTCGAACGGGTTTTTTGAAACTTCGACCGGCATCTTGCAAGTCAACCGCCTCTTCAATAAGATCGCCCTGGTGAATTTGATTCAAAGCCTGATCACAGCCGGCTTGATCCTGGTTGCATTCTTAGGCGAGAACGGCATTCTGGCGGTGATGGTCGCTTACCTGGCAGGTAAAAGCTTCGCGGGGTTGGCAATCTCTGTCCTGGCTGCTCGCCAGCTCAGCCGCCAGCTCGGACCAGGCTGGTTCCGTGCGCCCTTGAGCTTGTTACCGGAATGGCGCGAACTGGGAAGGTTTGCGGTCAGCACTAACCTGCAAGGCACAGTTAACCTAATCGCCCGGGATAGCGAGACTTTGATCATCACTTTTCTGCGTTCGCCGGTGGAAGCGGGTTACTATAAAATTGCCCAGTCGGTGATCAACCTTGTACTGATGCCGATTGAGCCCTTCATCGCCACTACCTATGCTGAGATATCCAGGACGATCTCCCAGCGTTATTGGTTGCAGACCCACCGGCTGCTCAAGCGAGTCAGCCTGATCTCTGCAGGTTGGACCTTAACCGCCGGGGGATTTATCGCGGCTTTTGGTTGGTGGCTGATCCCATTCCTGTACGGTCTGGAATACCGCCCCGCTTACCCCGCTTTTCTAATTCTCCTGGCAGGTTATGGCTTTGCGAATATCTTCCATTGGAACCGGCCATTGCTACTGGCATTGGGAAGGCCAGATTATCCATTGAAGGTGGCGGCGATGGGAGCGGTTGTAAAAACTGGGCTTGGATTCGCCTTTGTAAGGAGCTTCGGTTATTTATTTGAAGCAGCACTGCTTTCCGCTTTCTTCTTATTTTCAATTGGGGCTACTGTCTGGAGTGGCTTGGGAGAAGTGAAAAGGAAGGCCATCGAGGAAGCGGGAGGTCCAGCATCATTTTCGATCCCCGAATCTAAACCAGGCATCCGGCGCCCATGAAGATTGCTTGTATCGCTACTTCTCGTATCCCTTCGGATACAGCCAATAGCATCCAAGTCATGAAGGCATGCCATGCCCTATCCGGTCTCGGTCACCAGGTCCATCTCCTGGCGCCCGCTTATCAGCTCCGGCAGGGGGAGAAGCCAATATCCTGGAACAAACTGGCCAGCTATTATGGCTTACAAAGCCAGGCTGGTGAGGATACCCCCTTCCAGGTCGAATGGCTGAAAGAGCGCCCGAGATGGAAACGCTACGATTTTTCCCTGGCTGCCATTAAACGAGCACGCGCCTTGAATGCAGATATCGCTTACGTCTGGCCCTTGCAGGCTGCTGTCTTGGGTCTGCTCGCAGGTATGCCTGTATTGCTCGAGCTGCATGGCGAGCCGGAGGGTAAACTGGGCCCTTCCGTTTTCCGGTTATTTCTCCGCTTACCTGGTAGAAAGCGCCTTCTTCCAATTACCCGTGCTCTGGCTGATCATTTGGAGCGGGCCTACCAGCGGCCTTTTTCACCGGATGAAGTCGTCATTGCTCCCAATGGTGTGGACCTCGAGCGTTACGAGAGTCTGCCAGACTCACAAGAAGCCCGTCGTAAGCTGGCGCTGCCGGATTGTTTTACAGCCGGATACACCGGGCATTTGTACCCGGGCCGCGGCATGGGTCTGCTGGTAAAATTGGCTCGCCGTTATCCGGAGGTCCAGTTCCTCTGGGTAGGCGGGCGTCCAACCGATGTACAGGAGTGGAGATCCCGTTTGGAGTCTGAAAAGACCAGCAATATCTCCCTGACCGGTTTTGTCGAGAACAGCCGTCTGCCACTTTACCAGGCTGCCATGGATGTGTTGCTGATGCCATACGAGCGCCGGATCGAAGGCAGCAGTGGCGGCAACTCGGCTGACTTTTGCAGCCCGATGAAGATGTTCGAATATATGGCCTGTAGGCGGGCGATCGTATCCAGTGACTTGCCTGTGATCCGAGAAATATTAAGCGCCTCAAACGCCTTGCTATGTCCTCCGGAGGACATTGACGCCTGGGCAGCAGCGCTAGGTTCTTTAATCGATGATCCGCAACGGAGAGAGGTCCTGGGGACAAGGGCTCGCCAGGCCGTTTTGGATTACACCTGGAAGTCACGCGCCCAGAAAGCCTTGGATGGCTTCTTGAGGTAAGGCATTGGACAGGTTACGCTCAACCCTCGCTGCTCTCGATCGTACCTCTACCAGAGGTTGGCTGGTGTTTGTTTTACTGGTTGCGATAGCTAAGCGCGTAGGCTTGTGGCTGTTCTACAGGCCTGTCCATTATGGTGATACACCAAGTTACCGCCGCCTGGCTGAAGCGTTAACGGAAGGGCTGCAATTCTACGATGGCACACGCACACCCGGTTACCCTGCCTTCCTGGCTATAGTGGGGCCGGACGAACGAGTCTGGCTCGTACAGATACTGATGGGCCTAGGAGTTACGCTGCTTTGCTTCTACTTCGGGTGGCAAATCACGGGTCGCGGTTGGTTCGGAGGCATTGCGGCCCTGGCGCATACGCTCAATATCGGGCAGCTTTTTTTCGAAGCCAACATCTTGAGCGAGACTTTGACAACATTCCTGGTGGCCTTGACCCTTGCAGGGATTACCTTTTGGATGTATCATCCCCGGCGGCGCACACTCTGGCTTGCCTTTGGGCTGGGTCTTTCGGCTTCCCTGGCGCTACTCGTCCGTCCGTTGTTTGTATACCTGCCATTCTGGATCTTCTTTTTTTTGGTTCTTGCTCGCAATCAAAAGGAAGGTCCTCTCAGGTTGAGCCTGCCAACTGCCGGCGCGTTCATGTTACCCGTCATTTTCCTGTTAGGCGGGTGGGTAAACCATATTCATAACCAGTTCGGTGATTGGAGCCTGACAACCATGACGGGCTACCATATGGTACAGCATACCGGTATCTTCTTCGAGTACGTCCCGGACGAATATGCTCCCCTGAGGGACACCTACTTGAAATACAGGGACCAGCAGATCGCCATCAAAGGGAACCAGGCCAATGCCATTTGGGATGCTATCCCGGAAATGCAAAAGGCCTCGGGTTACAATTTTTACGACCTGTCACGCATCCTGGCGAAGATCTCGGTAGACTTGATCAAAGACCATCCAGAGCTATACCTGAGAAGCGTTGTCAAAGGCTGGTTGTACTTTTGGCGAGTACCGGTCTATTGGTCTGCGGATGCCTTGCGTTGGGAAGGATTAGAGCTCGCAATCCAATTCCTGGTTTTGGGATGGCGGTTGGTTTTAATCGGCGCTAACTTGCTATTCCTGGTATCATCTCTGGTATTGTTCCTGCTAAGATCGATCAGGGAGTCGTACCAGGTTCCGACTGCGCTTTGGTGCCTGGCAGGCAGCGTGTGGATTGCTTCCGGGGTTCAAACCCTTGTTGACCACGGTGATAACCCGCGTTTTCTCGTGCCGATGCAATCCATGGTCGTCTTGTGGGTGTTGTGGCTGGGATTCAGGTCCATCCAGGTAGCCAGGTGCCCGGCAAGGAGTATTGATGGAGAAAATCTCGATCATCATCCCGGTATTGAACGAGTCTGAGAACCTGTTGCTACTTCACTCGGCCATCCGCACATCCATGGACTGTGTCCAGGCGCCTTGGGAGGTAATCTACGTTAACGATGGCAGCTGGGATGATAGCGCAGAAAAACTCGACACCCTGGCACAATCAGACCCAGAGCATGTCGGGGTGGTGGAGCTACGCCGCAATTTCGGGCAGACGGCTGCGATCAGTGCAGGGATTGACAATGCCGATGGGGATGTGATCGTTCTGATGGATGCAGATCTCCAAAACGACCCAGCAGATATTCCGATGATGATCCAGAGAATAGAAGAAGGTTACGATGTTGCCAGCGGATGGAGGGTAAACCGGCAAGATAAATTCCTCTCACGCCGGGTGCCTTCTCAGATTGCCAACGCCCTGATCTCTGCCGTAACCGGCGTCCACCTGCATGATTATGGCTGCACTTTGAAAGCCTACCGCCGTGAGGTTTTGACCGGATTCCGGCTGTATGGAGAGATGCACCGTTTTATTCCCGCTTACGCCAGCCTGGTTGGAGCACGCATCATCGAGGTGCCCGTCCACCACCACGCCCGTAAATATGGCCAGACGAAGTACGGCATCAGCCGGACTGCCAAAGTGATCCTGGATCTGTTTACCGTCAAGTTTATGCTCAGCTTCTCGCACAAGCCGATCTACCTGTTTGGCGGTACGGGAGCGCTCCTGATTGGATTTAGTATGATCGTATTGACCTATCTAATCATCAACAGGATATTGTTCTCTGAGCATATGGTCCGCTCTCCTCTCCTATTGATGAGCATGATGCTATTTATCATGGGTTTCCAGTCCATCCTGTTAGGCCTGATTGCGGAGCTCCTGGCGCGTACGTATCACGAGTCCCAGCACAAGCCGACCTATACCATCCGGAAAGTAATCGTTGGAGGGCATGAAACCATGCGACGAGGCTATACAATATGATCGAGAGCCGGAAAAAATCACGTGGTCGAATGACCATAAAAATCATTGGAACGACGGTGGCTTTAGCCCTGGTGGTTTACCTCCTATGGCGGCAGGGGTGGAGTGAAATCTCTACAGTGGTGAGCCAGATATCCTTTGGCATATTTACGCTGACTTTTGTGATGACATTGATGTCAAGAACAGCTATCGGTTGGCGATGGCATATCCTTCTGCGATCGGCGGGAATAAAGATCTCGCCTTTGAGAAGCATCAGCCTGACATATGCAGGTTTGTTCGCCTCCAATTTTTTGCCTACTACGATTGGTGGGGACGTGGTCCGGCTGGCAGGCGTGCTCAGGTTGAACCTGGATCGCCCTGTGTGCGTGGCTTCTCTGATCGTCGATCGCCTGGTTGGGATGGCTGGTATGGCTTTAGCCATTCCATTCATCCTGCCAGGCTTGCCCGAGGGCTTATTCCTCACAGCAAACTCCCCGCTTCTGGCAGGAGCGCCATTACTGGGTAAACTGGATGCACCCGCGGGAAGTAAAGCGAAAAAAATCCTCGAAAAAGGCGTCAGGCTACTCAAGCGTCTATTGGAAGCCCTGTCTTTTTGGGTCAAGCATCCTCAATCCCTGTTCGTATCCCTGCTGATGTCGTGGACGCATATGTTGCTGCTTTTCGGGACCTTGTGGCTCCTGCTGCGAGTGATGGGGGAGCCGGCTTCCTTCTGGCTGATTGCCGGGATGTGGGCATTAACGTATTTTGTTACTTTGCTGCCAATTTCCATTAATGGACTGGGCGTTCAGGAGCTGTCCATGACCTTCTTCTTCACCCAGGTCGGCG